>DMQJ01000167.1 GCA_003455715.1 Acidimicrobiaceae bacterium
CACGGCCCGCACCACGGCTCTCACCAGCGCCGGCGTCGGCTCGTCGTGTGCCTCGGCGAACGCGTCGGCCGCGTGCTGCGCAACCTGAGCGAGGCGGGTGCGCACGAGTTCGGTGGCGATCGACTCCTTGTCGGGGAACCAGCGGTACAGGCTGCCCACCGAGATGCCGGCAGCGGCGGCGATGTGGTTGGTGGTCGCGCCTTCGTAGCCGAGTTCGGCAATGGCGCGTTCGGCCGCGCCGAGGATGACTTGCACCCGCTCGGCGCTGCGCGCCTGCTGGGGTGTCTGCCGCAGGCCACTCATGGGTGCGAGCGTACCGGTGTGACCCTTGACACCTCGGACCAGGTGCTCTACTGTACGCGAATAATTACTCGCATACGTCGTACTGGGGGTTCGACATGAAGGCAACGTTCTCGACCCGGCCGACAGGCCGAAGGGGTGTCATTGCCGGCCTGGCCATGGCGCTGATGGTGACAGGCTTCGCGGCGGTACCGGTCGTGGCACAGGCGGAGGCTCGACCGACGCGCATTCCTGAGTGCCCGCCCGGGTACGAGGCCGAACTCGACGCGGCGACGGGCATGTGGATCTGTGTGCCCGTCGCGCCGCCGCCCCCGCCGCCCTCTCCCCGCTACGACGGCCCCACCTACACCGACGCTCGGTTGAAGGTGGTCACCCTCGGCGATTCCTACAGCTCGGGCACCGGCATCTGGCGGGAAGACAGCAGCTACGACGAACAGTTCGGCGGCTACCAGTCGAGCGGGCTTTACCTCACCGGCCGTTCCGACCAGGAGTGCTGGCGAGAGTGGCACGACACGCCCGGCCCGCGGTACGCCGCCGCCAACAACCGGCGGTCGATCTTCCTGGCGTGCAAGGGCGCCGAGGCGTCACACGTGGGGAATCAGGTGACGGTGATGCAGGGGCAGTGGCCGACCGATGCCGCCGCCAAGTGGAGCGGGGCCGTCGTGCTGCTGACCGCCGGCGGCAACGACCTGCGCACTGGTCGGGGCGAAGACTGGCCCTCATTGCTCGAGCGATGCATCATCGAGATCAACCCGTTCGGTGGCTGCCACGACAACTCCAACAACCACATCAACAACTGGAGCACGGTGCAGACGCGCCTCCAGAACCTGTACACCTCGCTGGCGCAGAAGGCGACCAACGCCAAGATCCGCATCATGGGGTACCCGCGCATCATGACGCCGACGAAGAACTGGCTCGGCATCTGGCAGTGCCCCGACGTGACCGGCGTGACCGGCAACGAGGCCCGCTGGATCGACCAGCAGGTCGACGCGCTCAACAGCCGCATCGCCACCGCCGTCAACAACGTGAAGGCCCAGTTCCCGGCGGTCGACATCAAGTACGTGCCGGTCACGTCGTATCTCACGGTGGGGGCGTGCTTCGGTCAGCAGCCGTTCGCCCATGTAAATGACCGAGTCACGGCATGGTCGGGCAGCGGCATTCTCCTCACGTCGGATGCCTCGTTCCACCCGACCCTGCTCGGCTACCGGCGCTACTACGACGCTCTCGTGGCCAACCTCTGAGCCGCCACTGACGACACACGTGGGGCGTCCGTCAGTGGGCGCCCCACGTGAACGTCTGCTTCACCAGGTCGAGATAGATGAACGTCTCGGTGCTCGTCACGCCGGGCACGGCGCGGATGCGGTTGGTGAGTTCCAGCAGATGGCCGTCGTCGTTCACCACCGCTTCAGCCATCAGGTCGAACGAACCGGCGGTCACCACGAGGTAGTCGATGTCGGGCATGTCGTGCAGGGCAGTGGCCAGTTCGTCGGTGGGTCCGTGGGTGCGGATGCCGATCATGGCCATTCGCCGCTTGCCGTTGGCGAGTGGGTTGGTGACGGCCACCACCTGCATGGCTCCGCTGTCGATGAGTCGCTGTACTCGCTGCCGGGCTGCGGCCTCTGACAGGCCGACCAACGCTCCCACCTTCGTGTAGGGCACCCTGCCGTCGCGCTGCAACACCTCGATGATGGCGCGGTCGACCTGGTCGAGTTGGGGGGTGCGTTGCTGCATACAGCCACGGATACTGCCGCTGTGGGGCCGTCGCTGCAAGGGAAAGCGAGTCGTGCAGGCTGTTCATCCGCGTTTTCCTTGCATTCCACCTGACGGCCATGACACGGTATGGCGGTGAACACCGGGGTCGGCCGATCGGCCTACACTTCGCTTTCGAGTCGGTGGGGCGGTCGCCCCCGCACCTACCTGGGGGAGACAGCGTGACATCTACCACTGCGTCGTCAACTGGCGAACTGTCGCAGGGTCAGCGTGGGTCGGTGGAACTGCAGGGCGTCACCAAGCGCTTCGGCTCCATGGTGGCGGTCGACCACCTCGACCTTGTGGTGCAGCCCGGTGAGTTCCTCTCGCTGCTTGGGCCATCAGGCTGCGGCAAGACCACCACGCTGCGGATGCTCGCCGGCTTCGAACAGCCCGACGAGGGCTTCATTCGCATCTCTGGTGAGTACGTGCAGGGCGTTGCGCCCTACAAGCGCGACGTCAACACGGTGTTCCAGAGCTACGCCCTGTTCCCGCACATGGACGTTGCCACCAACGTGGCGTACGGCCTGAAACAGCGCAAGGTGCCCAAGAGCGAGATCGCCGATCGTGTGCGTGAGGCACTGGCGATGGTGAAGATGAGCCACCTCGCGGGCCGGATGCCCAAGCAGCTGTCGGGCGGACAGCAGCAGCGTGTGGCCGTGGCCCGCGCCCTGGTGAACCGGCCGAGCGTGCTGCTGCTCGACGAGCCGCTCGGAGCGCTCGACCGCAAGCTCCGCGAGGAAATGCAAATCGAGTTGAAGCTGCTGCAAAGCCAGCTCGGCATCACCTTCGTCTTCGTCACTCACGATCAAGAGGAGGCCATGAGCATGAGCGACCGCATCGCCATCATGCTCGACGGTCACATCGAACAACTCGCCGACCCTGAGACGGTCTACGAACGACCGGCGTCGGCGTTCGTGGCCGCGTTCATCGGCCGCAACAACTTCTGGCGCGGCGTGGCCACCACCGACGGCGTGCGCGCCGACGACGGCACCCTGTTCGTGGTGAATCGCCCGGAAGAGCGGCTCGACGCTGGCACCGGCGCACTGGCTGCGGTGCGGCCGGAGTGTTTCCGGCTGTCGGCCTCCGATCCCGGCACCTCGGCCAACAGCATCGTCGGCGAAATTGCGAGCGTCGCTCACTTCGGCGATGTGCTGCAGTACATCGTGGAGGCCAAGGGCCGCGAACTCGTGGTGCTCTCGCCCCGCGCCGATGGCAGCAACCGCTTCGTGGCCGGCGACTCGGTGTGGGCCACCTGGTCGGCCGACGACGTGTATCAGTTCTCCGATCGGCAGGCCGAGATCGTGCTTGCCGAATCGTTGCTGGCAGCCCCTGTGGTTGCCGACCCCGCGTGAACAACCAACCCAAGGAGCACCCCATGGCACCTCAGCAACCCTTTCGCATTCTTGCCGACACGGCGACTGCGCAGCGTCTTGTCGGCGCGATGAGCCGTCGTCACCTACTCGCCACGGTCGGCGGTTCGGCGGCACTCGCCGCCTTCCTCGCTGCCTGCGGCGGCGACGATGAGAGCGATGGCGGTGGCAGCTCCAACACCACCGGCGGCACATCGGGCGGTGGCGGTGGCGACAGCGGTGCCAACTCGCTGAAGCTGTTCACCTGGGCCGAGTACGACGACCCCGATCTGCTCGCCAGCTTCGGCAACATCGAGATCACCATCTTCAACTCCAACGAAGAGGCCATCCAGAAGCTCGTGTCGGCCGGTGGCAACAACGGCTTCGACATGATCTGCCCCACCGGTGTGTACATCCCGCAGCTGGCCGGGGAGGGCCTGCTGGAAGAGCTCGACCTCGCTCGCATCACCAACTTCGAGAACCTCGACGAGGCCTACCGCAACCAGACCTGGGATCCGGGCAACAAGTACTCGGTGTGCAAGAACTGGGGTTCCACGGGCTGGATCTACGACACCACGGTCATCGACCGCGAGATCAACACCTGGGCCGACTTCATCGACGTCGCCATGAACGAGGCGAGCGGCAGCGTGAGCATCCTCGACACCGCCCCGAACCTGTGCGGCATGTACTTCTGGGCCAACGGCATCGACTGGAACACCACCGACGAAGCCGAACTGGGTGCCTGCGAGGAGTTCCTCGTCAACGAGTTCGCCCAGCACATCAAGGCCTTCGACAGCTACCCCGGCATCAACCTCACGCAAGGCAACTACTCGTTGTCGATGGTGTGGAACGGCGATGCCCGCCAGGGTCTGCTGTCGGTTGCCGAGGCTGGTGGCAACCCCGACGACTACAAGTGGGGCCTCGGCGCACCCGAGACCGAGTTGTGGATGGACAACTGGTGCATCCTCAAGGGCGCCGCCAATATCGATGCCTGCTACAACTTCATCAACTTCATCCTCGATCCGAAGAACTCCGCCACCGACGTTGCCTTCCACGGTTACAACACCGGCATCTCCGCCGCCGTGGCCGAACTTCCGCCCGACACCCCCTACCTGGAGATCGTGTACTTCACCGACGAAGAGGTGAGCCGCATGAAGTCGGGTTCGCTCGACAACCAGGAGGCCGTGGTCGACATCTACAACAAGACCAAGGCCGCCGCGGGCGCCTGATTCCGTAACCATGACCAGCGCGACCGTCACCACTGGCCCTGCTCCGCTCCGGCGGCTGCGGGCCCCGAAGTTCCTGCTTGCCATTCCCGCATGGGCGTGGTGGGTGTTCTTCTTCTTGGTGCCGGTCGCGCTGGTGGTGGTGGCGAGCTTCGGCAGCAAGATCGACGGTTCCGCCGGCCGGGTGAGCTACGACCGGCTGAGCCTCGACAACTATCGCGAAGCGCTGGAGGGTGGCCTCGACGGCTTGTTCGTCGATGTGCTCAAGCAGGGCATGCGCACCACCCTCATCGGCACGTTCCTCTGCGTGGTGGTGGCGTTCCCCATCGCCTACCTGTTGGCCACCAAGGTGAAGCGCGGAAAGGGCATTGTGCTCGCCCTGCTGGCCGTGCCGTTCTTCACCAACTTCCTCATTCGCACGCTGGCGTGGCGCATCGTGTTGGCCCCCAAGGGCCTCATCTCCAACACCCTGGTCGACTGGGGTGTGCTCACCGAGCGACTCGATGTGCTCGACTCCCGGCTGGGTGTGCAGATCGGCGTGGTCTACAACTACTTGCCGCTGATGATCTTCCCTCTGTTCGTCGCCCTCGACCGGCTCGACCCGGTGCTTCGCGAGGCCAGCAAAGATCTGTTCGCCAACCGGCTCAAGACCTTCTTCCAGGTCACGCTTCCGCTCGCTGCGCCGGGCATCGTCGCGGGTGTGGTGCTGGTGTTCGTGCCGCTCGCCGGCGACTACATCACCGCCAACGTGCTCGGCGGCGCGAAGGGCAACATGCCCGGCAACCTGGTGGCCACCCAGTTCATCTCGGCGCAGAACCCGGCACTCGGTGCCGCCATCGCCGTCATCCTCATTGCATCCATCCTGGGTGTGCTCGGGGTGGCGTTCCTGCTGGCGTTCGGGCTGAAGCGACTCGGCACGTTCGACAGTGTGCTGGCCACCACCAGCGGCCTCGTGCTGCTGTTCTTCGTCGGCATGCTCGTGCTGAGCTTCTCCTGGATCAACGTCGTGTATCTCGTCGGTGCACTCGGCGCCCTCGGTGGTGCCGTGTGGGTGGGCTCGGTGGTGGCCCCCCGGCTCAGCAACGCCATGCTGTGGTTGTGGGGCGCGGTGGTGTTGGTGTTTCTCTACTTGCCCATCGCCTTCATCGTTGGGCACTCGTTCAACAACAACAAGGCGTTGGAGGTGTGGTCGGGGTTCTCCACCAAGTGGTACGGCGAGATGTGGGACAACACGCTGCTCACCGGGTCGATGAAGTCGTCGCTCGGCGCCGCTGCCGTGGCGGCGCTCATCTCCGTGCTGCTGGGAACGCTCGCGGGCATCGCGCTCGCTCGCCGACCCGGCAAATGGACGGTCGGTTTCATGGCCATTCTCCTGTTGGTGCTCACCACGCCGGAGATCGTCGACGCCACCGGCATGCAGTTGCAGTTCATCTCCCTCGGCGGCATCTTCCGTGAGGGGCTCGCCCCGCTATGGATCGGCCAGTCGATCTTCTCCGCGGCCGTGGTCACCCTCATTGTGCGAGCCCGTATGCAGGGCATGGACGAAAGCCTCGAGCAGGCCGCCAACGACCTGTACGCAACGCCGTTCACCGCCTTCCGGCAGATCACGCTTCCGCTCATCGCACCTGCGGTGATGGCCGGTGGCCTGCTGGCGTTCACGTTCGCGCTCGACAACGTCATCATCTCCGACTTCGTGAAGGCGCCGGGCACCAACACCTTCCCCACCTACGTGTTGGGCCAGGTGAAGACGGTTCGTAAACCCGACATCGCGGCCATGGCCACCCTGCTCCTCGGTGTCACGCTGTTGGCGCTCATCGGCGCCGCGGCCATCCTGCGCCGATCGGGCGACGATTCGTCGAAGGTGGCGGCCACGCTCACCGGCGGCGCCTGAGCCACCTCCGTCCATGCGAGTTGTCGTTGTCGGTGCCGGGTTCGCGGGCTTGCGCGCCGCGGAGCGCCTGGTTGCCGCCGGCGCCGACGTGACGGTGCTCGAGGGAGGGCACCGGCCGGGTGGTCGAGTGCGCACCGTGCGCGCCCCGTTCGTGGGTGGGCAGTACAGCGAGAGCGGCGCGGAGTGGGTCGACACCTACCACCACCGGATGTACGAGTTGATGGATCGCTTCGGCGTGCCCACGCACGGCGCCGGCGAGCAGTGGACGGTGATCCGCCGTTGGTTGCATCGCGACGGCCGACTGTGGAGCCGCGACGAGCTGCAGGCGGTCGAGCCTCGCTTGTTCGCACAACTCGACGAGTTCGACCGCATCGTGAGCGCGGCCGCGGCCGACCTCACCGACCCGTCTCGTCCCGACCTGCATCCGCGCGCGGCCGCACTCGACTCGC
>DMQJ01000298.1:0-5177 GCA_003455715.1 Acidimicrobiaceae bacterium
ATGCGCGCGACCGCGCGGTGCACCGCATCGCCGCGGCCGACCCCGAGCGTGCCGACCGGGTGCGTTCGCTGCGCCATGTGGTGCCGGCCCGGCCGGGTGGAGTGTTGGCGTTGCTGGCTGGGCTGCCCGACCGCGATGTGGTGGTGATGGCGCACACGGGGCTCGAGCCGTACCCCACGTTCCGTTCGCTGACGAAGGCGGTGCCGTTGCAGGAGCCGGTGCTGGTCAGCGCATGGAGGGTGCCGAGGGCCGACATCCCCGACGACGTGGCGGCACAGACCGAATGGCTCGACCGCCAGTGGGCGCGGGTCGACGCAGCGGTAGCCAGCCGGTTCGCCGAAGGCTGAGGAGCGGCCGAGTTACGCGCCCGCCACCGGCCGGGCGGTGTGGCCGGCGGACGTGCCGAAGAACTGAAGTGCCGCCTGCTGCATGGCGGCGGCCCACGTGGGGTAGGCGTGCACCGTTTGGGCAATGCGCCCGACGAGCATGTTGGTCTGCATCGCCAGCGCAGCCTCGTGCACCAGGTCGCCACCGGTGGGCGCTACCACCGTTGCGCCCACCAAGCGCCCACCACCGAGATGGCCGAGGCCGCGCTTGGGCGCGGCGATGAGCTTGATGAAGCCGTTCTCCGCGTCGCTCGCGATGGCGCGGTCGACCTCGCTGAGCGGGAGGAATGCCACCTTCGCTCGCGGGTGCTCGCGGGCAGCCTCCGCTTCGGTGAGGCCCACGCGGCCCACCTCGGGTGAGGTGAACGTGGCCCAAGGCACCACGCGGGTGTCGAAGCGGAACTTCTTCACCTTGGCGATTCGAGAGAAGGCGTTGGCGGCGGCCACCCACCCCATGCGCCCGGCGGCGTGCGTGAACTGCAGCCCACCGGTGACGTCGCCCGCCGCCCAAATGCCGGGCACGGCCGTGGCCATCGTGGTGTCCACCTCGATGGCGCCGCGGCGGTCGACGACCACCCCCAACTCTTCCAACCCGAATCCGCTCCCCGACGGGGTGCGCCCGATTGCCACGAGCAGCTCATCGGCCACCAACTCCGCCGTTGCCGTGCGCACCCTCACCATCCCGTCCACCTGACGCTCCACGTGTTCGGCCGCCGCGCCCACCCGCACCTCGACACCGACTGCGGTGAGTGCCGCAGCGATGGCGTCGGAGGCCTCCGGTTCTTCCCGCGGCAGCAACCGGTCGAGTGCCTCGATGATGGTCACCTTGGTGTCCAGCCGCGCGAACGCCTGCGCCATCTCGCACCCGATGGGCCCGCCACCGAGCACGATCATCGAGCCAGGTTGGGTTCGCTGCTGGAACAGCGTGTCGCTGGTGAGCGGTTGAGCCTCGCGTAGACCTGTGATCGGCGGAACTGTGGGCCGGGCGCCGGTGGCCACGACGAACCGCTCGGAGCGCACGGTGGTGCCATCGACGTCGACGGAGCGCGGCGACGTGAACCTGGCGAACCCGTCGATGACGTCGATGCCATGCTCGCCGAGCGCTGCTGCATCTTCGGTCGCTGCGATGCGTGCGACCGTGCGGTGCACACGGTGGAGTGCGTCGTCGAATGACGCACCCGCTGCCGCCGCTGCCAACAGCGTCTTGGAGGGCACGCAACCGGTGAAGGTGCAGTCGCCGCCGATTGGCCCGTTCTGCACCATCAGCACCGTGGCCTTGTGGCGGCGCGCCTCCTTGGCGGCCACCAGTCCGGCCGCCCCGCCGCCGACGATGACCATGTCGTACGTTCGATTCATGGGGTGGGGAACCCCACGGAATCGACGCCCATTCCGACCGCGATCGCGGGAGGGCTTTTGGCCGTACCGGGGTGCGTCCGGGGTGGCGTACCATCCGCCTCCATGGAACAGCAATGGCGGTCATTCGCGGTCACGGTCGGCAAGCGCTGGAAGGTGGTAGCGGCAGTCGTCGTGGTCATCTCGGCGGTGCTCGTGCTGCTCGGTGCGTCACAGCTCAACTTCGCCACCGGCCAAGACAGCTACCTCAACCCCGACTCGCAGATCGCCATCGACAACGTCGAGTTTCAAGACCAGTTCGGTGGCGAAGCGGTCATCCTTCTGTTCACCGCTAACGAAGACGGGGTCGATGTGTCCGACCTGTTCGCCGGCCAGAACCTGGAGGAGCTGCGCCGCATCGAGGCAGAGCTACGCGAGGTGGCCGACGTCAGCTCGGTCATCACTCCGCTCACCTCACTGGTGTTCAGCGACGCACTCGTGTCGGGCGCCGGCCAGACGGCCCTGCTGTCGGCGGCCTCTCGCGACGAAGAAGGCGCAGAGGCCCGCAATGCCGACGTGTCGACGAGCCTGGCCCGCTTGGGTGCCATTGCCAACGAGGCTCGTGGTTTCGATGCGTCGGTGGGTGGGCCCGTGCCCGACCCAGCGTGGGTGGAGCTGCTGATCTTCGACAACACGGGCTTCGAAGTGGTCGACGGTGCGCCGGTGGCCCCCGCCGACGCCGACCGCCGCATCCGCTACTCGCTCGCCGGCACCTTCCCCGACCACGAAACCGCGGTCGGTGGCGTGGTGCTCGGCGGCAACCTCAGCCTCGACCGCCAGTCGGAAGCCACCCGCAATGTGCTCGCAGTGCTCGAGACCGCGGAGTTCGAGGGCTTCGAGTTCACCGTCACCGGGTCGCCCGTGTACCTCAAGGAGATCAACGACTACCTCAAGGGAGGCTTGCTCACCCTCGGTGTCACTGCGTTGGTGTCGATGGCCATCGTGTTGTTCCTGATGTTCAAGGTGCGCTGGCGGCTGCTGCCGCTGCTGGCAGTCATCGTCGGCATCATCTGGACGTTCTCACTCGTCGGCATCGTTGGCATCGACCTCTCGCTCGTCACCATCTCCGGCTTGCCGATCCTCATCGGGGTGGGCATCGACTTCGCCATCCAGATCCACAACCGGGTGGAGGAGGAGGTGACGCTCGACAACGACGAGCATCCCATCGGCGAAACCTTCGCCAACCTGGTGCCGCCCATCATTGCCGCTGCCCTGGCAGGGGTGTGCGCATTCCTGGCCCTGCGTATCTCCAAGGTGCCGATGATCCGCGACTTCGGCGTGATGCTCGCCATTGGCATCGTCGTGCTGGCATTCATCGGGGTGCTGGTGCCGGGCTCGGCCCTGGGCATCCGCGAGTGGAAGAGCCGCACCAAAGAACGCGGACGGTCACTGCCCGAGCGGGTGGTGGTGAAGCTCGGCAGCATGCCCACCAAGTGGGGGTTGGCGCTGGTGGCGTTGTCGGTCGTCATCTTCGTCGGAGGCATCCTTGCCGAAACTCGCACGCGCATCGAGAGCGACCCGATCCGCTGGATCGATCAAGACAGCCAGGTGGTGCGCGATGTCGACTTCCTGCAGCAGGAGACCGGCTTCGCCACCACGCTCGGGGTGATCGTCAAGGCCAACAACGTGTTCGATCCGGCCGTCGTGCAGCTCATCCACGACTTCACTCTGGCCGCTGAGGAGCGCCCGGAGGTGATCACCAGTTCCAGCCTGGTGAACACGTTGGCCAAGATCATCAAGATCGACGGAGCCAGCGTGCTCGCCCCCACCTCCGCCGACATCGTCGCCGCCGCCGAGGCGATGCCACCCGACATCGCCAAGGCGCTCATCAACGCCGACGGCACCGCTGCGCAGGTGAACCTGCGGCTCGCCGCCGACAGCCTGGAGGATCGAGCGGTACTCGTCGCTGAGCTGAAGGACGACCTCAACCGTCGCATCGACGAACTCGACATCCCGGCGGAGAGCGTGCTGCTCGACGATCTCGACGAGGGGCAGCCGGCCGTGTCGGCCACCCCGGCCGGCCTCGCCACCGTGGGCATCGGCCTGCTCGAGAACCTCTCGGCCAACCGTGCCGCACTCACCTACCTCGCGCTGTGCCTGGCTGGCGTGTTCGTCATGCTGCGCTTCCGCAGCCTCAGCAGGGCGCTGTTGGCACTGGTGCCGGTGTTCCTCGGTGTGGGCGCGTCGTCGATCATCGTCGGCTTGTTGGGCATCGAGCTCAGCCCGCTCACCACCGTGTCGGGCCCGCTCATCATTGCCAGTTGCACCGAGTTCTCGGTGCTCATCATGGGTCGCTACCTGGAGGAACGTCAGACTGGCCTGAGCATCGACGACGCCAACCACACGGCGGCATCTCGCACCGGCCGTGCGTTCTTCGTCTCGGCCGCAACCACCATCGCGGGCTTCGCCACACTCATCGTGTCGCCCCTGCCATTGCTGCGCGACTTCGGCCTCATCGTCACCCTCAACGTCACCATCGCGCTCGCCGCGGCGCTCGTGGTGATGCCACCGATGCTGTCGTGGGTCGACTCCAAGGGTTGGCTCGGCGTGCGCGAACAGGCTGGTGCCGAACGTGCCGTGCGTCTCGCCTCGCCCGTTCCCGGTGAGCAGACGCTGCTGTTCGGCGTGGGCACGGTGGCGATGGTGGCGGGCGCCGGCCTGGTGTACGGGTCGGCCGACACCAGCGAAGGTTCAGCGAGCCGCGTCGACTACGCAGCGGTAGCACTGCCCACTACCACCACCACGATGCCGCCCACCACCCAGCCCACCACCACGGTGGAGGGCCAGGAGCCGACCGGCCCGAAGGTCGACCCCAGCGGGTTCCCGTCGGAGGCGCCTCCCGGTGCCATCGCCGCGGTGCTCTACCAGCGGCTGCAGGAGCAGGGGGTGGAGGGCAACGTGGCCCACTGCGCCATCGTCACTGCGTACGAGGTAGCCGACGAAGCCACGCTCATCGGGATGGGTGTCGCCACCGGAGCACCGGAGGCCATCGCCATCCTCGTGCAGGGTGCACTCGACTGCGGCATCCCCCAGGACGTGGTCGATGCGGCCATCGCCGCTCAGTTCGGAGGCTGACCGACTCCCGCTGTCGGGAGGTCGCACCGCATGAACGCCGTCGACGACGTCATCGTGGTGCGCGGCCTGCGCAAGTCGTTCGGCTCGACGGTCGCGCTCGACGGGCTCGATCTGGTGGTGGGGCGCGGAGAGGTGCACGGGTTCCTCGGGCCGAATGGCTCGGGTAAGTCGGTCACCATTCGCATCCTGCTCGGGCTGCTGCGCCGCGATGGCGGCACCGCGACGCTGCTCGGTGGCGACCCGTGGGCCGACTCGGTGGCGTTGCACCGTCGGCTTGCGTACGTGCCTGGCGACGTGAACCTGTGGCCCACCCTGTCGGGCGGC
>DMQJ01000298.1:5546-6379 GCA_003455715.1 Acidimicrobiaceae bacterium
CCTCGGGGCTCGACCCGCTGATGGAGGCCGTGTTCCAGGAGTGCATCCAGGAGTTGCACAGCGCCGGGCGAACGGTGCTCTTGTCGAGCCACATCCTCGCCGAGGTGGAGACCCTGTGCGATCGCGTCACCATCATCCGCACCGGTCGCACCGTCGAGCACGGCACGCTGGCCGAGCTGCGGCACATGACACGCACGGCCTACACGGTGGAGACCGATCGCCCGGTGCAGGGGCTCGAGGCGCTCGACGGCATCGGCGATGTGCGTGTGCAGGGGCGGCTCACGTACTTCTCCGCCGAGCCGGGTGCCATCGCTTCGGCCTTGGAAGTGGTGCGAGTTGCCGGCGTTCGTTCGTTGGTGGGCGAGCCGCCGACGCTGGAGGAACTGTTCCTCCGGCACTACGGCGACGCCTCCGAGTCACTCGACGCAGCGCCTTCCGCCGATGGGCACTGATGCGCTGGTAGGTGGGCGGCGTCTGCTGCGGCTCGCGCTCCGGCGCGACCGCGTGCGCATCGCCGTGTGGGCGGCATCGACGGCTGCCATCGTCGGCCTGTCGGCGGTGAGTGTCCGCGACCTGTACGACACGGTGGAACGACGCCGTGGGTATGCGCTCCTGGCGCGCGACAACGCCGCGATCATCGTGCAGGCCGGCCCGGGGTACGGCCTCGACGGCGACCCGTCGGTGGGTGCGATCTTGATGAACGAGGTGGGCGTGTGGACGTTCATCCTCGTTGCCGTGCTGGGCCTCATGATGACCACGCGGCACCCCCGCAACGAGGAGGAAACTGGCCGAGCCGAGCTGCTGCGGGCCAAGCCGATTGGTCGGCACGCGGC
>DMQJ01000027.1:0-8841 GCA_003455715.1 Acidimicrobiaceae bacterium
AGCGGCCACCGAACCCGCCCCGGCGGCCGGCGCCACCGTCACCATCTCGGGCGGCGCCTTCAGCGTCCCCGCATCGGTCGTCGCAGGCGAGGAAGTGACCGTCACCAACACGGGCGTCGCCCCACACACGTTCAGTGAGGTGAACGGCCTGTTCTCCGTATCGGTCAACACCGGCGAGTCGGCCACGTTCGTCGCCCCCGCCGCTGGCAGCTACGAGGTGGTGTGCCTCATCCACTCGTCGATGACCGCCACGCTTGTCGTGGAGTAGCGCCCAACCGCCACCACGCCAGCGGCGCGCCGTAACCTTGGGCGCCGTGCCCACCACTCGCTCGCCGTACCTCACCGCCAAGCTGCAGGGCTTCGGCACGACGATCTTCGCCGAGATGAGCGCGTTGGCAACGGCCACCGGCAGCATCAACCTCGGCCAGGGCTTCCCCGACACCGACGGCCCGCGTGAGGTGCTCGATGCCGCCATCGCGGCCATCAATGACGGCCTCAACCAGTACCCGCCCGGCCCGGGAATGCCCGTGCTGCGGCAGGCCGTCGCCCGCCACCAGCAGCGCTTCTACGACCTCACCTACGACCCCGACACCGAGGTGCTCATCACCACCGGTGCCACCGAAGCGTTGGCCGGTGCCATGCTCGGCCTGCTCGACACCGGCGACGAAGTCGTCGTGTTCGACCCGCTGTTCGACAGCTACGCGCCGTGCATCGCCATGGCGGGCGCGGTGCCCAAGCCGGTGCCGCTGCGGCCGCCGCACTACACGTTCGACCCCGAGCAGTTCCGCGCAGCGGTCACCCCCCGCACCAAGCTCATCCTCCTCAACACGCCGCACAACCCCACCGGACGCGTGTTCACCCAGGCCGAGATGCAGTGCATCGCCGACATTGCCATCGAACGCGACCTCATCGTGCTCACCGACGAGGTGTACGAACATCTCCGCTTCGACGGCGCGCAACACATCGCCATGGCGTCGTTGCCCGGCATGCGCGAACGCACCCTGGTGATCTCCAGCGGTGGCAAGACGTTCAACACCACGGGTTGGAAGGTGGGTTGGCTGTGCGGCCCGGCGCCGCTGGTGCAGGCCGCTCGCACCGCCAAGCAGTTCCTCACCTACGTGAGCAGTGGCCCGTTCCAGCCCGCCATCGCCGTGGGTCTCGATCTGCCCGACGAGTTCTTCCGTGGCATCGCCGCCGACCTGCAGGCCAAGCGAGATCGCCTCGTTCCCGGTCTGTGTGCAGCGGGCTTCGACGTGTACCCCACCAGCGCCACCTACTTCGTCACTGCCGACATCCGCCCCATTCGCCCCGACGGCGACGGCATGGCCTTCTGCCGCGAACTGCCGACGCGGTGCGGAGTGGTGGCCATCCCCAACGAGGTGCTCTATCTCGACCGTGCCGCTGGCCGACACCTGGTGCGGTTCGCGTTCTGCAAACGGCCTGAGGTGCTCGACGAAGCGGTGCAGCGCCTCGCCACCTTGGCTGCCGGGTAGGCCCGCTGATCGGCGATTCGCTTACCGGCGGTCGGGGAGGAACTGGAAGCGCTGGCGAACGTCGGCCACCACCCGCGGTTCGATGTCGGCGAACAGGATGGTTTCGCCTTGCGACCCGGTGGCCAGCAACTCGCCCAGCGGGTCGACGATGCGGCTGTCGCCCACGTACTTCAAGCCGCCGCCTTCGCCCACCCGATTGCAGCCCACCACGTAGGCCTGGTTCTCGATGGCCCGCGCCTGCAGCAGCGACATCCAGTGGAAGCGGCGCGGCTCGGGCCAGTTGGCGGGCACCAGGTAGAGGTCGGTGGTGGGGGCAAGGCCCCAGAACTCGTCGGCGAAGCGCAGGTCGTAACACACGAACAGGGCGATGCGCACGCCCTCCACCTCCACCTGCACCAACTGGTCACCGGCGCGGAAGTGGTGGTGCTCGCCCCCGAAGGTGAACGGGTGGATCTTGCGGTAGCGGTGCTGGGTGCCGTCGGGGCCGGCGAGCACGAAGCTGTTGGCGGGGCGACGGTCGGCGGGGTCGGAGCCCGCAGGAATCTCGGGGCAACTCCCGGCCACCCACACGCCGTGCAACGCGGCCTGCTGCGAGAGGAACTGCGACGACGGGCCACCCTCGGGTTCGCCGAGGTCGGGGTTGTCGACGGCGAAGCCGGTGGAGAACGTCTCGGTGAGCAGCACCAGTCGCGCCCCACCCGCGGCAGCCCCAGCAATCATGGGCGCGAGCCGTGCGAAGTTGGCCTCCCGGTCGTTCCAGACGATGTCGTGCTGTACTGCGGCAAGACGCATGGGGCCAATGGTAGAGCCGTCGTGGGAGATGTCATAGTGTGTGTCGCAATGCACGAACTACGCACGGAGCCCCGCCAGCGACGCAGCCAGCGTTCCATCGACGCAATTCTCGACGCGGCTGAACGACTCATCCATGAACAGGGTCAGGTCAGCTTCACCGCCAACGAGCTGGCCACCTACGCCGAAATGTCGATCGGCCGCGTGTACTACTGGTTCCCCGACATCCCGACGGTGGTCAACGCGCTCGCCGAGCGGGCCGGCAACCGCCTGGTCACCCTGTTCGCCCAGATCCTTGGTGAGCAAACTGCCACCTCCACGCCATTGCTCATCGAACGCGCCATCGCCGGGCTGTGCGACCACCTCGATGCCAACCCAGCCACGGTTGCACTCTGCCTTTCGGGTGCCGAGCAGAGCTACGGCATCAACATCCAGGAAGGCATGACCGAACTGGCTCGCGGTGTGGTTCGGGCACGCGTGCCCGACGCACCTGAGGCGGAGGTAGAGCTCGTGGCCCGCACCATCGTGGGCATCACGCTCGGCATGTTGCGCGACTACACCCGTGCCGGCGACCTGCGCAGCATCCTCCGCCAAGAGTTGGTGTACGTGTTGTCGGCGTGGTTGTACTGCCGCTATCCGAACCTCACCGATCCCATCTGGGATGCGCCGGTGCACAACATTCGGCCCAGTCGCCGCCCGATTGCAGGGAACTACGCCGAGGCCGCGCCGGTGTACCCCGCGCTGTCACCCCTCGAGCCGTAGCGCCAGCAGGCTCACCGTCTTCTTCCCCCCGTCGGTGTCTTGCTGGCCGACCTCGCGGAAGCCGATGGAGTGGTGGAAGGCCAGTGACGCGTCGTTGCGTGGTCGCACGTTCACCTCGCAGGTGAGCAACGGCCACCGCCCCGTGTATTCCTCCACCAGCGCGGCGTAGAACCGGCGACCGATGCCGTAGCGGCGAAACGTGGGCAGCACGGCGATGCGGTCGAGATAGACGAACCGCTCGTAGGTGCGGCTGAACCAGCCGTAGTTGAGGCTGCCGTACGGCTGCCCAGGGGCGATGGTCCAGCAGAAACCGGCGAACTCGCCATTCACTTCTGCCACCAGGGCCGTCTCCGCAAGCGCGGCGAGCCGAGCCACCTCGGGTGCGTCGAGTTCGTTCAGTTCGGGCACGTTCTCGTTGTTGAGTGCGAGCGCTGCGGGCACGTCGTGCTCGGCGAAGCGGCGGATGACGACCTGACTGTGTGTCACCTCGCCGACGCTAGCGCCGCCACGGTGGCCTAACCTTTGCCCATGCTGTTCCACCACAAGACTGAAATGGTCGACGCCGAGCACGCCCTGCCGGGCCGCACCGATCAGACGATGCCGGTGCCGGCGCAGCACTTCGTGCTCGGCACGCCGCTCGAGGGTCCGTGGCCGGAAGGTTCCGCCACCGCCGTGTTCGGCATGGGGTGCTTCTGGGGTGCCGAGCGCCTGTTCTGGCAACTCGACGGGGTGTACTCCACTGCGGTCGGCTACGCCGGCGGCTACACCCCCAACCCCACCTACGAAGAGACCTGCAGCGCCCGCACCGGCCACGCCGAAGTGGTGCTGGTGGTGTTCGACCCCGCCCGAATCAGCTACGAGGCGTTGCTGAAGGTGTTCTGGGAGAACCACGACCCCACGCAGGGCATGCGCCAGGGCAACGACGTGGGCACCCAGTACCGCAGCGCGGTGTACACCACCGACCCGTCACAGGAGGCCGCCGTGGTGGCGTCTCGCGCGGCGTACGACGAGCGCCTCGGCAGTGCCGGCTACGGCACCATCACCACCGAGGTCGCGCCCCTCGACCACTTCTACTATGCCGAGCCGTACCACCAGCAGTACCTGGCCAAGAACCCCAACGGGTACTGCGGCATTGGCGGCACCGGCGTGTCGTGCCCCATCGGCCTCCAGGCCTGAAAACTTCCGTCATCGCGGCGAGCGGTCGTCGTCTTCACACCGGTGGGTACCTCCCCCCGGTGCCCACCAGCACGATCCGCCCCCGATACAAGGAGTTCTCACCATGGGCATTTTCGACAAGGCCAAGGACATTGCCGACGACGTGAAGGAGAAGGCTGGCGATTTGGCCGACAAGGCTGCTGAGATGGGCGAGAAGCTCGCCGACAAGCTGCCCGACAGCATCGGCGACAAGGTCGAGAAGCTGATCCCCGGCGACCACGACGGCGACGGCAAGTAGTTCTCAGCCGGGCCGCTTCGCGGTCCATTCCGCCAACGCCACCTGCAACTCCTCGAGGGAGCGCACCATGCGATGCAGTGAGCACTCCAGCATCAGGTTCACCACTTCGTGCTGGAAGCGCATGCGCCAATCGGTATGCAGCCCGATGAGGTACTTGCCGGTGGCGTAGGCGTACCCCAGTTCCCATGCAGTGCCGTCGTCGGTGGTGATGCCATTGAGGTTTGCCACCACGACATCGCACTCGTCGATGCCGCGCTTGTCGTTCTCGAAGATCTGCCGCACGTTGAACTCGTCCTTGGGCGGGTTGTCGCGGTGCGGCAAGAACGTGTCGAACCCGGCGGCCGCCACCAGTGCGTCGACCTTCTCGATGAACCACCGTTCGCCCTCGTCGAACAGCGGGCCGGCCACATACGCCCTCGGTCGCGATGTTCTGGTGGTCATTGGTTCCATCCCTTCTCTCGGATCGTGGCGCCGTCGGCGTTGGGGGGTCGGCCGTGCCATCGCAGTTCGCCCGGTGTGGCGCTGAGCTTGGCGACGAGCCCCTGCATGGGTGTGCCATCGAGGTGCACGATGGCCTCTCGCGCTTGGTAATGCGGGTCGGCTGCGATGTCGGCGATGTCCATCACCGGCCCCACCGCAGCTTCGGCTGCCTCGAAGGCCGCCAGCACCTCGGCCTGCGTGCGCGCCGCGCACCAGTCGCGCATCAGCGCCTCCAACTCGTCGCGGTGCTGCATGCGGAGCACGAACGTGGTGAACCGCGGGTCGTCGGCAACCCCCAAGAGGCCGAGCAGACGCGCGGCCACCGAGTCGCTCGAAGCCGACAGCCCCACCCACAGCCCGTCGCCGCACTGGTAGGTGCCGCGGGGCACGGTGTAGGGAAGGCCGGCTCCGAGCCGTTGTTGCAGCTCGCCCGTGAGACCGTGCAGCGTGACCAGTGGACTCATGAACTGGAACAGGCTCTCGATGAGGCTCACATCCACCACCTGGCCGACCCCGCTGTGCACCGCCACCATGGTGGCGAAGGCAGCCACCAACCCGGTGAGTTCGTCGGTGAGCGCAATGGGCGGCAGCAGCGGTTGGCCACCCGGCTCGCCGCTGATGGCAGCCAACCCGGACATGCTCTCGGCGATGGTGGCGAAGCCCGGCCGGTTGCGGTACGGCCCGGTTTGACCGAACCCGGTGACCCGAGTGACCACCAGGCGCGGGTTGCGGGCGATGAGGTCGTCGGGGGCAAGGCCGAGGCGTTCGAGCGTGCCCGGCCGGAAGTTCTCGACGAGCACGTCGGCCTCGTCGAGCAACGAGCGCAGCACCCCGAGGTCGTCGGGTACCTTCAGGTCGAGTGCGATGGTGCGCTTGTTGCGGTTCACCATCTTCCACCACATCCCGTCGCCGTCACGCGGGTCGCGCCAGCCGAGGTTGCGCAAGCTGTCGCCACCGTCGGGACGTTCCACCTTGATGACATCGGCGCCGAAGTCGGCCAGGTAGCGGGCACAGTTGGGGCCTGCGAGGACGGTAGCCAGATCGACCACGCGGAGATCGACGAGCGGGCCGCGGCGACCGCTGCCGGGGTGGCCGCTGCCGGGGTGGGCGGATGTCATGCGAGGGCGTTGAAGCCGGAGGGCAGCGCGGCCCGACCGGTGAGAGCGAGGATGAGCGTGATGTGCGACGACAGTTCGCTGAGGACGCCGAGCACCACCGTGCTGGTTGCCGGGTGAATCCACAGCGGCTGGCCCGTGGCGCGCTGCAGATCGAGGGTGTGCACACCCAGCTCGACCACGCGGGTCGCGAGATACTCGGCGAGGGTGATCTGCCCTGCGAAGGTGTTGAGCGGTTCGTCGTCGGCCGTGGCCGCCACCAGCGCAACCACCCGGCCCACGGTGGCCTCGGCCTCACCGATGGGGTCGAACAGTTGACGGCCCGCCTGTCGTGCCCGGCTGAACACGCCCCGGTGCGCGTCGGGGTCGGCGAGCACGGTGTTGTAGTACTCGGCAGCATCGGCCAACACCCGGTCGGTGGTTGGTTCGGCACCGAGATAGCCCTCGATGGTGATGAAGGCGCGCATCGTGTGTGCGGTGAGTTCGCGCACGTTCCAGTCGCCCAGCGCGCCGATGCGGTCCCACATCTCGGGGCCGATCGCCCGCACGGTGGAGAGGAAGGTGGTGGCGGCCTCTTCGAAGGCGGCCCTCACCGCAGCGGGATCGTGCAGCATCGGTCATCGAGCGTACCCAGTGCGTACGCCTCGTAGTCGACCCCGAAGTCGGCGTACAGGTGGCGGCAGCGTTCGCTCCACGCCAACGCCGGCCGCGACGAGATGCGGTGCACCACCTGCAGCACCCCGCCCTCATACACCCGGTACTCGGCCCAGGTGCCAGGGAAGTCCTTCACGCAGCCCACTTCGATGCTCGGCGCACCGCATGCCATGTGCCGTACGCGGTGCCGATGCGTGTGGCCGGCGGTGTACGCCAGCAACGCCGGTCGCCGGGCGAACACGTCGCTCAGCGCATCGCTGGGGTCGGGGTGCAGCCCGAAATAGTCGTCGCTGCGATGGGTCTCGCCATGCGCTCCGCCCGGCAGCCACTGCTGGTGATGCCCCATCACCAGCACCGGCCGGTCGGTGTCGGCGCCCACCGTGTCGAGCCAGTCGATCTGTTCGGCGGTGAGCCAGCCGGTGGTGCGTTCGGGAATGACCGTATCGAGCAGGGCGATGGAGATGCCCGGCAACTCGATGAGTTGGTCGCCGGCGTACTCGTGCTGGCCCCTGTACGCGTCGTGGTTGCCACGCACGACATGTAGCCGTGGGCCGAACGCGGTGCGGTAACAGGCTTCGAACGCCGCCCACTCGTGGGGCAGGCCGTCGGCCGACAGGTCGCCCTTGACGATGACGGCTGCCGGATCGACGGCGGCGATTTCGGCCACCGCGGCCTGGTTCATCGTGTCTGGGTAGGGCGGCTCGCCCGGTGCCGACCGTTGGATCGGCCCCTGGGGATGGTCGTCGATGCGCCCGCACTCGACCTCGCCGAAATGCACGTCATTGACGGTGGCAACTCGGCACAACAGCTCGCCGGCCGGGCGCGCCAGGGTGTGGAACGCCTGCCCGAACAGGTCGTACGGCGTGCCCGGGTCGAGGTGCTCGACCCGCACGACCACCTGCCCGGCATGCCACACCGCCATGTCGTCGGCAACGGTCGTCAACTCCACGGGTAGCACCGTAGTCGTGTGCATCCCGACCCCACCCGCTAGCTCACGACGACAGGCGTCGGGACGTGGTGGACGTGGCGACCCGTGTCAGTCTCCGTCAAGGAGTGCCACGCAGCGTGGTACTTCCACTACACTCACTGTCAACACTGTGAGCGCGCACCGTGACGGGACCCCTGCTCCGCCGATCGACCTTTCGGGCCCTGGTCGTGAACGCGGCGAACGCACCGTCAATCCGACGCGGCTTCGTACTGCCGTCATTGTCGTGTCGAGTGTGTTGGGAGTGCTGTCGCTCGCCGGTGCCCTCGTCGACAGTGCCACCGGTTCCATCGCCTATGTCGCCGCCATCGGGACGGCGGCGATGGTGGTGCTGCTCGTCGCTGCGCAGGCCGGAGGTGCCGCCCGGGCGTGGCGATTCATCGGTATCGGCATCTCCATCTGGACCGTCACCGCGTTCCTGGTCACGCTGGTCAGCGACGCCGACGTCAAGAGCATTCCCGACCTGGTCATCAACATCGGCTACACCGTCGGCTACCTACCGGTGTTGCTCGGACTTGCAGAGTTGGCCGACCCGCGATTGAAGGTGCGCCGCTGGAGTGGTCTGGTCGACGGAGTGTTGGTGTTCTTGGTGCTGTACGGCGTCATCTGGTTGCTGGTGGTCGAGGCGGTCGCCTACGACAGCGAACTTCCGGTCATCGAACGAGCCTTCAGTTCGCTCTACCCAGCTGGCGACATCGCCATGGTGATGTTGGCCGTGCGCGTGATGGCCAGCCGCATGGCTCGACGGCGCGTGGCCCTCTTGCTAGTGGGTGGCTCGTTGCTGTGCGCCATCGCCGACACGATGCTCATGGTGCTGTACCTGGTGAACCCCGACGGCGAGTATCCCATCACCGACCTGCTCTACATGTCCGGGCTGGCGACCCTCGCCCTCGCCGCCCTGTGGAGCCTGCTCCCCGCCCCGCCGCCGGTGGCCGACCACCGCGCGGCTTCGCGTCGGGCACCGGTGTTGGTCACCTCTGCCGCGGTCATTCCCGCTCTTGTGCTGCTCGGCGTCGTTGCGTTCACCGATCGCAACGTCGCCCTGGTGCCGGTGGCCGTGTGGTTGGCCGCCATGGTCTTGGTGCTCGCCCTGCGCAGCAAGATCGGAAG
>DMQJ01000027.1:9009-9423 GCA_003455715.1 Acidimicrobiaceae bacterium
TCTTGGTGCTCGCCCTGCGCAGCATGTCGGGTGTGAGAGCGCTGGAGGAGGCCCACCAGCAGGCCCTGTGGTTGGCGTCGCACGATCTCGCGACGGGGGCACTCATGCGCTCCGCCTTCCTCCACGAAGTCTCCGAGGGCAGTCTGCGTGACCGCTCGGGCACCATCATCGTGCTTGAGCTGCAGGGGTCGCTCGCGCTCGCCGACGCCGAGGGGCTCGACCTCGCTGATGCGGTGCGCGACGCCCTGGTGGTGCGCTTGCGCCATGCGGTGGGTCCCGATGCCCTCATCGGACGGTTGTCGAGCGACCGGGGGGGGGGCTTCATGACGGCCTCCGACCTCGGGCGCGGGAGACAGGTGGTGGAGGGGCTCCAACGGTCACTCAACCAGACGAACGCCGTCGACGACCGGGGGG
>DMQJ01000174.1:0-508 GCA_003455715.1 Acidimicrobiaceae bacterium
CCTGCCGCCACCGATACCAGTCCGAGTGGCGCAGCGGCGCGTGGCGACATGCCGGTGAGCACGAGGGCAGGCACGAGCAGCACCGCCCCTCCCAGGCCGCCGAGCGCACCGACGGCCGACGTGACGAACGCCAGCACCAACTCGCCCCACTGCACGGCGCAGAACCTAGCCCCGACGAGCTCGCGATGACATCAACGAAGGACGTCGCGCAGGTAGGGCCTGGCCGCCCCCACCACATACAGCGAGCCCGTGACGACAACAGCGTCTTCTGCGTCGGCCCCGCGCAGTGCCCGGTCGATGGCCCGCTCGAGCACGGGCACCTCCACCACTTCGTCGCAGCCGATGGCCCGCGCCGCCGCTGTCAGTTCGGCGGCCTCCATTCCACGTGCGGACGGCGCCGTGCAGGTGATGACGAGATCGAACTCGTCGGCGCGCAAGGCGCCCAACATCTCTCGGGGGTCGCGACCCTGCAGACACCCCACCACGAGGATGCGTCGGCCGGCCGGGT
>DMQJ01000174.1:618-2399 GCA_003455715.1 Acidimicrobiaceae bacterium
AAATAGCCGTTGAAGTTCTCTTCGCAGGTCAGATAGGTGCCCCACGGCGTGTAGCCATGCGCGCAATTGTTGATCGTACCGAGGATGCGTCGGCCGGCCGGGTCGAAGTCGTCGAAGAACACCGAGGCGCACGTGTCGGCGCCCGCCGGGTTGTGTGCTCCGTCAACCACCACGAGCGGCTGGTGCCCCATCACCTCGAAGCGCCCCGGCATGACCACCTGCGAGAACCCCTCTGTGACCAGGTCGCCTGGCACCGGCGCAGCGAAGAACGCCTCCACCGCAGTGAGCGCCACTGACGCGTTCTCGCCCTGATGCCGACCGTGCAGGGGCACGAAGACCTCGGGATACACCGTCGTGGGCGTTCGCAGGTCGACCATGCGCCCCCCGAGGGCCAACTGGTTCTCGACCACGTCGAAGTGTTCGCCACGCAGCAGGTGCGATGCACCGCCAGCCTCGACGAACACCTGCGCCAGTGTCGGGTCGGTTTCGCCGATCACCACCGCGCTGCCCGGCTTGACGATGCCGGACTTCTCGCGAGCGATGTGCAGCTTGGTAGGCCCGGCGTACTCGGTGTGATCGACGCCGATGTTGGTGAGCACCGCTACCTGAGCGTCGCACACGTTGGTGGCGTCCCAGCGCCCCAGCAGACCGACTTCGACGACGGCAACGTCGACCGCGATGTCGGCGAACCATCGGTAGGCCGCGCAGGTGACCGCTTCGAAGTAGCTGGGCCGCACCCCGGTGAGCATCTCGAGGTCTGCCACGGCCGCAACCTGCTCGGCGAAGTCGTCGTCGCTGATCGGCTCACCGTTGCGATTGATGCGTTCGTTGAGCCGCTCGAGATGGGGGCTCGTGTAGGTGCCCACGGTGAGACCGTGCGCCATCAGCAGACGAGTGATCATCTGCGTGGTGGAGCCCTTGCCATTGGTGCCGGTGATGTGCACCACCGGAAAGGCGCGCTGCGGGTCGCCCATCGCCGCCACCAGGGTCTCCATGCGGCCGAGCGTGGGCGACGTGATGCGGCCGGTGATGTCGTAGTTGGAGTGCTCGTTGAGATACGCGAGCGCGTCGGAGTAGGTCATGAGGAAGGCGCCCGAGGGAGTTGCGAACTCAGCTTGCCTGACGGCGCGGTCGCTTGGCGACAGGTTCGCGCGGCACGAGCGTTGGGTTGGCCTTGGTGCTCACCGAGTCGGCGTCGATGACCACTCGGCCCACATCGGCTCGACCGGGCAGTTCGTACATGGTGTTGAGCAGCACCTCTTCGAGGATCGCTCGCAGCCCACGGGCACCGGTGCCGCGAACGAGCGCAAGGTCGGCGATGGCATCCATGGCTTCACGGGTGAACTCGAGGTCGACGTCTTCGAACTCGAACATCTTGCGGTACTGCTTCACCAGCGAGTTCTTCGGCTCGACCAGAATCTTCACCAGCGCCTCGCGGTCGAGACTGCGCACGGCACCGACCATGGGCAGCCGACCGATGAACTCCGGGATCATCCCGAACTTCAACAGGTCTTCGGGCTGCACCTGGGCGAACAGTTCGCCGGGGTCGCGATCGGCCTTGCTGCGCACCACCCCGTTGAACCCCACGCCCTTATGGCCGATGCGGCTCTCGATGATCTGCTCGAGCCCGGCGAACGCACCGCCGCACACGAACAGAACGTTGGTGGTGTCGATCTGGATGAACTCCTGGTGCGGGTGCTTGCGGCCACCCTGCGGTGGCACCGACGCCACCGTGCCTTCGAGAATCTTGAGCAATGCCTGCTGCACGCCTTCGCCCGACA
>DMQJ01000174.1:2614-5229 GCA_003455715.1 Acidimicrobiaceae bacterium
TTGTCGATCTCGTCGATGTAGATGATGCCGGTCTCGGCCTTCTTCACGTCGAAGTCGGCAGCCTGAATGAGCTTCAGCAGGATGTTCTCGACGTCTTCGCCCACGTAGCCGGCTTCGGTGAGCGCCGTTGCGTCGGCGACGGCGAACGGCACGTTGAGTAGCCGTGCCAGCGTCTGGGCGAGGTGTGTCTTGCCGCACCCGGTGGGGCCGAGCAACAGGATGTTGCTCTTCTGCAGTTCCACATCGTCGCGTCGACCGACACCGGCCGACTGTTGGTACTGCAGCCGTCGGTAGTGGTTGTAGACCGCGACCGACAAGATCTTCTTGGCCTCGTCCTGGCCGACCACGTAGTCGTCGAGGAAGGTGCGGATCTCGCGCGGCGTGGGCAACTCATCGAAGCGCAACTCGCCGGTGTCGGTGAGCTCCTCTTCGATGATCTCGTTGCAGAGATCGATGCACTCGTCGCAGATGTACACACCGGGGCCAGCGATGAGCTTCTTCACCTGCTTCTGCGACTTGCCACAGAACGAGCACTTCAACAGCTCTTGTGTGTCGCCGAACTTCGCCACTGCAGGTTCCCCTCTGAGGTCGCCCTCGATCAGATGAATGCGCCGTCGCGGCGTGTCAGCGGATGGGACCGGCGCGGTCCACCATCTGACGCGACGAGATGACATCGTCGATGATGCCATACGCGAGGGCCTCGGATGCTTCCATCACGAAGTCGCGGTCGGTGTCGGTGTGAATGCGCTCGATGGGCTGACCGGTGTGATCGGCCAGGATGATCTCCAGCAGATCGCGCATGCGGAGGATCTCCTTGGCCGCCAACTCGAGATCGGTGACCTGCCCGTAGCCCACTTGCCCGTAGGGCTGGTGGAGCAAGATGCGGCTGTGCGGCAGGGCAAGGCGCTTGCCTTTGGTGCCCGCAGCGAGCAACACCGCAGCAGCCGAGGCTGCCTGCCCGAGACAGATGGTGGCGATGTCGTTCTTGATGAACTGCATCGTGTCGTAGATGGCGAACATCGCCGAGATGTCGCCGCCCGGGCTGTTGATGTAGATCGAGATGTCCTTGTCGGGATTCTCGCTCTCGAGGTAGACGAGCTTGGCGCAGGTGAGGCTGGCCGAGGCGTCGTCGATCTGGGTGTCGAGCCAGATGATGTTGTCGCGGAGCAGGCGGCTGTAGAGGTCGTAGCCACGCTCGCCACGGCTGGTCTGCTCGACGACGCTGGGGATCTGGTAACCGGACATGGCGTACCCCTTAGTGCTGGTGATCGTGGTCGTGATCGTGATCGTGATCGTGATCGTGGTCGTGTCGGCCGAGGAGCAGCTGGCGGTCGATGGCCGCGCCGGTCTCGTCGACCACCTCGGCGTGTTCGAGCAGCCAGTCGAGCGCCTTGGTCTTGCGCAGTTGCGCCACGAGGTCGGCGACGGCGTCGTTCTTCTCGTAGACCTTGCGAATCTCGCTGGCCTTCTGGCGGTACTGCACGGCCATGCGGGCGTACTCGGCATTGAGATCGTCGTCGGTGACATCGAGGGCCTCGGCCTCGGCCACCGCACGCAGCGCCAGGTCGACCTTGACTGCCTTCACCGACTGCACTCGCAGTGTGTCGATGAACTGATCGGCGCTCTGGCCCGTGACCTGCAGCCACTGATCGATGCTGATGCCCTGGGCCTGGAACTGCTGCACCATGTTCTGCACGCGGCCCTGCAGATCGCCGTTGACCATGCTGTCGGGAACAGGTGCGTCGACCAGTTCGGCGAGCGCCGTGGTGGCCCGATCGATGAACTGGTTGCGGGCCTGGCCGAGCTTCGAGCCACCGATGCGCTCGGCGATGGAGGCCCGCCACGCCTCGACCGTGTCGAACTCGCCAAGGTTCTCGCTGACCCACTCGTCGGTGACCTCGGGGAGCACCATCTCCTGCACGGAGGAGACCGTCACCACGAAGTCGGCCTCCGTGTCCATGCCGCTGGGGGTGGCCGAGAAGGAGAGTACTTGCCCGGCCGTGGCGCCGGTGAGCTGATCGTCGAAGCCGGCCGCAACCCAGCCCTTGCCGATCTCGTACAGCCAGTCTTCGGTGTTGAGGCCAGGAACCGGCTCGCCGTCGCGAGTGGCGGCCAGCGTGAGCGTGACATGGTCGCCAGGCTGCGCCGGGCGGTCGACGTTGACCAGCGAGCCCTGCCGGCGACGCTCGGCGTCGACCGCCTCGTCGATCTCTGCGTCGGATGCCGACGGGTTGGGGAGTTCCACCCGCAGCCCGCCGTAGCCGGGCACGGTGATGACGGGGCGGATCTCGCAGACGGCGTCGAACACCACCGCGCCGGACTCGGCGCCGCTGACGACCTCCACCTCGGGGGTGGCGATCAGGTCGATGTCGTGTTCGCGAACCGCCTTGGCGAGGTACTGCGGCACCGCGTCGCGCAGTGCCTCGTCGCGGGCCGCTGCCATGCCGATGCGTGCCTCAAGCACCTTGCGCGGCACCTTGCCAGCGCGGAAGCCCGGAAGGCTGGCCTCTCGGCCGATCTTGCGGAAGGCCTGGTCGATGTCGCGGTCGAACTCCGCTTCGTCGATCTCCACCGTGAGCTTCACCAACTGGCGAGGGGTGGGTGCGGGGGCAGGA
>DMQJ01000495.1:0-10106 GCA_003455715.1 Acidimicrobiaceae bacterium
GGCGCACCGTGATCGTCGCCGACACGGCCCACGCCTCCGTCGCCACCGCGCTGCACCTGCTGGGGATGGAGATCGTCGACGCAGCGACGGGGCCCGACTGCCGCCTCACCGGCACCGCAGTGCGGGCAGCGGCGGCCGGGCGGGAGGGCGACATCGCCATCGTTGTTGCCTCGGCAGGCTCCACCAACGCCGGTGTCGTCGACGACCTCGCGGGGTGTGCAGATGCTGCCGCCGAACTTGGCGCCTGGCTGCACGTCGACGGCGCCTACGGCCTGGCCGCGGGGCTACTGCCCGAGTGCCGCCACCTCTACGACGGCATCGAGCGGGCCGACAGCCTCATCGTCGACCCGCACAAGTGGCTGTTCGCGCCCGCCGGCTCGTGCGCCCTGCTCTACCGCGACCCCTCGCTGGCCGCGGCCACGCACACCCAGCACGGCCCGTACATCGACGTGTTCCGCGACGTCGAGGGGTGGAACCCGAGCGACCTCGGCTTCCAACTCACCCGCCGAGCCAGCGGCCTGCCCATCTGGTTTGCGCTCGCCCTCCACGGCGTGGATGCCCACCGTGACGCCATCCGAGTGGGCATCGATCTCGCCAAGCGGTTCGCAGCTGCGCTGCGTGCCAGCGAGGTCGCGGAGCCCGTGCTCGACCCGCAGCTTGGCGTCGTGCTGTTCCGCCGCCAAGGGTGGGGGAGGGCCGAGTGGCAGGCGTGGGGACGTCGCTGCATCGACGACGGCGTGGCCGTGGTCGCTCCCACCACCTACCGCGGCGAACCGGTGGGCCGCGTCGTGTTCATGCACCCGCACACGCCCGAGTCGATCATCGACGAACTCATCGCCACCCTGGAGCCCGTCGCCTACCAACATCGCAGCCAGAACCCCGGGCTCACCGTCGACGCTGACTCGATCGCGCATGAGCTGGAACGACTGGATCGGACGCCCGAGCGATGAGCGGCAGCATGACGAGCGATGAGTTCCGTGGAGTCTGGTTAGGGGCGACGTTCAGGCGGGGTTGGCCCTTGGCGGTCTTCTCGGCTGATCTTGGGGAGCGCAAGCTGCACAGCCTGGAGCGCAACTCGGATGCGGCGCATCCGATCATCGCCCGACGTGGTTGGATCGCGGTGACGGTGGGCGGTCGCGTGTATTCCTTACGGGATCACCAGTGGGACGTTCCGTTGCAGATCGCTGCCGGCAACGTGTGCTGGGCCGAGCCGGGTGGCGACCCTGACACGCTGATTGTCTCGACCCCGTTGTCGCCACTGCCGCCCATCAGAGGCGACGAAAGCGAGGATGAACTCGAGGAGCTCTATGAGGGTTATGACGATCGATGGCAACACGTTGTACTCGACGGGGAGGGCGAGGTTCGGCGTCGCTTGCCGCACTCCTCAGCCATCTTTGTGGCGGAGCTCCCGGGCGGTCGGCTCCTCACACCAGAGGGAGTCGTCGACGGCACAGCGTTCGAGCCGTACACCGGAGGAAGGCAGTTCCGAGGGATGGTGACGCCACATGTCGCGCAGATGCTCGCGCCGGATGAGTCCGCCGAGTTTGTCGATCTGCGAACTGGCACGGTTGTTGCGACACTCCCGGAGCTGTGTGCTTGGGACCCGAGACGCTCTGATGATCAGGGTGGTGCGTACTGGGGGAGGTTCGGTGGGGTCGCGGTCACTGCCGATGGGCAGGTACGGGTGATAGAGGGGGCTCCACCCGAGTACCACTTCTGGATGGATGCGCATCGGTTGGTTCTTCAGCGGCCACGTGAGGTTGACCGTGTGATCGACGTTCGTGATGGCACGGAGGAGCGCCGGAACCTGGTACCGCGTACCTTCTCGCCAGCGGTTGAAGTCACTGACAGAGTCGACCGCACCCAACTCGCGGCTCTGACCTAGGCGTGTCCAGAGATGTTGTCCGTTGTTGATGAGCTGATGTCTCACCGTGAGAGCGCGGACGGGTTGGTGGCTGTGCTTCAGCAGCGGGTGCCAGCGGTCATGCAGTGGCGGCTGGTGTTGGAGGAGTTGGAGCTTCGTTCCCGCGACCGAAGGCGACCTGGGATCTACCGGATGCTCCGCTGCTTCGATCATCCGGTGGAGTTGCGCCTGTTGGCGGCTTCCGCAGTGGTGGCCGCAGCCAGGCAGGCTCCGCACGGGTGGGGCGATACCACCATCGTCGACGAGGTGTGCCACCGATTGGTGGTGGGAGATGGGCACCTGCCATGGGCGCTGTGGGAGGCGATGCGCTCGTTGACGTCGAGTGGATATTCGTCGACCTACGTCGGAATTGCTGAGCCGTTCGCGGAGTTGAGAAGCGGGTTGTTGTGGACCGGCCGCGACAGTGCGGAGGTCCCGGGCTATCTCCGCTGGGACTACCCGGCATGGGCAGCGAAGTTCTCGGCGGGGGAGGACGGATGAGGGATCTCTTGGCAGCCGAGGCGGCCGAGTTGCTGACACGATGGCTTGCGATTCGCAAGGACCCGCTGACGGTGGAGGAGCTCTTCGCAGTGTGTCGCCGCGTGTTCCCAGGTGTGGTTGTACTCGCTGGTGCGATGGAGGACGTGGTGCGACGAGGGAGAGCTTCGGATCCGGTGCTGGAGACAGTGACGTTGGCGTTGGCCAGGTTCGAGGTCACGCCGGAAGCACTCATCGAGGCTGCGTGGGTGATCGAAGGAACGCGACAACGCGCTGGGTCGGCCGCGAGCGCTGCAGAACTCTGTCGGGAGTTGGTTGTCGAGCAGGGATTCCGCCCGTGGGTGCTCGAAGCGGCCTACGGAATCGGTGCCCCACTGTCCGATTGGCTGGCGATCACCCTGGAAGGCGTGTTGGCGAGCACCGTGCCCGACTATCTCAGCTGGTCATACCCCGCATGGGATGACAAGTTCCGCTGACTGGCTGGACTCAGGAGGCAGCAAGCGCCCGCCGCGCCTACAGGCTGGCGCGGCCGCCGGGGGTGTCGAACGATGCGGCCAGGCCTGCCTCGCCTTCGACGATCTCGATGCGGTCGTCGTGGCCGACGGCCGCGATGGCAGCTCGCAGTAATCCGGGTTGAGGGTGCGACAGCCGCAGCAGCCGCAGGTGCGCGCCCTCCGGCAAGCTCTCGGTGGGGTGCGGCGACTCGAGCCAGTCGATGAGGAACGGCACGGTGCCGTGATAGGGGTGACCGAGTAGGGGGAAGGTGAGCTTCCACTCCAGCAGCACGCCATCGGGCCGTTGCCTCGACATCGAGGCCACCGGCCCGGCGGTGATTCCCAGCACCGAGAAGTCGGCGAGAATGTCGGGGATCGGCCGAGTGGGTCGGGCGCACCACGCCACCAGCGTGGGCTCGTGCAGGTTGTCGATGCCGAACGGCCGCGGCTGAGCCGGTTGGGGTTGCTCGGCGTCGGGGCCCACCACCTCCAAGTACGATCCGCCGCCTAGGCCCGTGAGTGCGTTGCGGGTGCCGAGGCCCACGTGTTGACCACCCGGTGCGATGTCGATACCCCACCGCGTGGCCAGCGTCGCGGAGGTGACAGCAACGTCGGGAGTGGCCAGCACGAGGTGATCAATCACGGCGCAAGTCTGCCCCACTCTGGTCCCGAGCGCCCACGTGTGCAGATCGTGGTTTCGTGAACGGCCAGACTGTGTGTCATGAGCACAGTTGCGTTCCTCGGTCTCGGTGTGATGGGCGCCCCGATGGCTCGCCATTTGGCGGCGTCGGGGCACAAGGTCACCGTCTACAACCGCACGCCCGAGAAGGCGCTGGCGTGGGTGGCGCTGTACGGGCATCGCGCCGCGCCCACCCCCAGGGAGGCCGCGGAGGGGGCGGAGTTCGTGTTCATGTGCGTCGGCAACGACAACGACGTGCGCGACGTGGTGTACGGCCCCGACGGTGCGTTGGCCGGTGCGGAGGCCGGCGCGGTGCTGGTAGATCACACCACCGCCTCGGCCGAGGTGGCACGTGAGTTGGCCGAAGCGTGCGCCGAGTACGGCGTCGGTTTCGTCGACGCCCCGGTGTCGGGTGGCCAAGCAGGGGCCGAGAACGGCCAGCTCACCATCATGTGTGGCGCCGACGACGAAGCGTTCTACCGCTTGGCCCAACCGGTGATGGCCAGCTACGCGAAGGCGAGCGCGCTGATGGGCAAGGCTGGCGCAGGCCAGCTCACCAAGATGGTCAACCAGATCCTCATCGCCGGCATCGTGCAGGGCCTGGCCGAAGGCCTCAACTTCGCGGTGAAGGCTGGCCTCGACGCCGATCAGGTGATCGAAGTGGTGAAGTACGGAGCCGCGCAGAGCTGGCAGCTCGAGAACCGTGGCCGCACGATGGTGCGCGACGAGTTCGACTTCGGGTTCGCCGTGGAGTGGATGCGAAAGGACTTGGGCATCGTGCTCGACGAAGCCAACCGCAACGGCGCCCGTCTGCCCAGCACGGCGCTGATCGACCAGTTCTACGCGCAGGTCATCGCCCGCGGCGGCAAGCGGTGGGACACCTCAAGCCTCATCCATCTGCTGGCGCACGACTGAAGCTCGGTCGGCTAGCGCAACCGCAGCGGCAGGTGGTCGACCCCGCGAATGGTGAGGCGGTCGCGCCAGCCTGGCTCGCCTGCCAGTTCGAGCTCGGGGAAGCGGCGCACGAGCGTGGTGATGGCCACACTGGCCTCCAGCTTGGCCAACGACGCGCCGAGGCAGTAGTGCACGCCCGCTGCGAACGCAAGGTGTCGACCCGCGCTCGGCCGGTCGAGCCGCAACTGGTCGGGCTGGTCGAACACGTCGGGGTCGTGGTTGGCGGCGCCGAGCACGGTCATCACCACGGAGCCCTTGGGCACGGTGATGTCGCCGTACTGCACATCCACAGTGGGCACCCGCACGGTCTGCTGCACCGGGCCGTCGTACCGCAGTAGCTCGTCGATGGCGTTCACGTCGAGGCTCGGGTCGGCTGCGAGGCGGCGCAGCTGGTCGGGGTGGCGCAGCAGCGCAAGGGTGCCGTTGCCGATGAGGTTCACCGTGGTCTCGTGGCCGGCGACGTACAGCAGGGTGACGAACGAACGCAGCTCGGCCTCGGTCAGGCGGTCGCCTTCCTCCTCGGCCATGATGAGCGCCGAGAGCAGGTCGTCGCCGAGGTTGCGACGGCGATGAGCGATGACGTCGGAGAGGTAGCCACTCATCTGCACACTTGCTTCGTCGGCGGCGGCGAGCGCAGCGTCGTCGACCGTCGGCTCCAACGATGCCGTGAGCACCTGCGACCACTCCCGCACCTCGTCGCTGCGTTCGGTCGAGAGGGCGAGCAAGTCGCTGATCACCTGGAACGGCACTGGGAATGCCAGCTCCTCCACCAACTCCATCGACCCGCGCTCTGCCGCCGTGTCGAGTACGTCGTCGACCAGCTGCTGCACCCGCGGCCGCAACCGTTCGATGGCCGATGGGGTGAACGCCAGCGACACAAGTCGACGCAACCGGGTGTGGTCGGGTGGGTCGAGGTTGAGGATCGACTTTGCCGCCGTGCCGTCCTCGATGCGCTGCCGGAAGCGTTCGCGCCGCTCGCGGCGCGGATCGTTCTCCCGCTGCGTCGCATGCGCGTCGATGTCGCGGGCGAACTCCTGCCCGCGCAACGTGCGGGCAACGTCGTCGTAGCGGGTGAGGATGGTGAACCCGAGCGGCGACACGTGCACCGGTTCCTGCTCGCGCAGTCGCTGATAGAAGGGGTAGGGATTGGCCCGGAACGACGCGTCGAACGGGTTGAAGAGCAACTCGGTCATCTGTGGCCTCCCATCGTCGCTGTTGACGATGTAAGCACATCCACCTCCTGGTCGGCGCAGCCGTGTGCACAAGTCCCTAGCCAGATGTGCACGGAAGGTGCATGCTGTCGCTGAGGGCAATTCCCTCGGAAGCGCATGCAGAAGGGAGATCTGTATGAAGGCTCTGCGATGGACATGCGTGGGCATGCTCCTCGGGGCGTTCACCGTCGGGTCGACCGGCCCGGCTGCGGCTCACCTCGATGGAGCGTGCCAGGCGTCGGGCACATGGCGCAACGCCGGCATCTCGGTTGACGCCACGGCGATTGGCGATGAGGTCGTCACCATTCCGCGCAGCGACACCGTCGACTGGCAGGGTTCGGTGAGCGGTCCGCCGGGTGATCACAGCGGCTCGGTGTGGCTGGAGCTCCCGCCCCCGTTCGGCACGGTGGAGATCGACAGCTGGGGTGGCTCCGGCGTGACCACCTCCAACTCCGGCTCGGAGGAGTACAAGCTCCCGAAGCTGGTACCTGCTGGGGTCACCTTCACCGTCGCTGGTGAGCACGTGGACGCCAACGGCACGTGCACCGGATACGTCAACCTGCAGGTGGAGGGCAGCGCACTCAGCTCGCCGATCACGTGGGTGAGCCTCGCTGGCACGGTAGGCACGGGTGCTGGAATGGCCATGCTGTTGAAGCCACTCTTCAGGAGGGTCTGATGAACGTCGGACGCATTGTCGGAACCGCTGTGCTGGGGTTCTTCTTCCTGCTCTTCATCGCACTCGATCTCGTGCTGTTCGGCGTCGTTGCGCTCAACAGCGTGATGGTGACGGTGCTGCCCGTGCTCGGCCTGGTGGCCGGAGGCGTGGCAGGGGCGATGGTGGGCAAGCAGCAGCCCAGCCAGTGAACTGAACTGACGAACTTACGATGCCGTCGCCGCGGCCGCGGCGACGGCATCGACGATTCGGTCGATCTGCTCGTCGGTGGTGACCAACGGCGGGCAGAACAGCAGCGAGTCGGCGTTGAGGGCGCGGCACACCACGCCGCTCACGTCGAACATGTGGTCGCGCATCACCATCGCGTGCTGCTCGGGGTGCAGGCCCGCCGCCCACATGCCCCCCAGGCCTCGAGCATGGTGGATGGTGCCGTCGGCGGCGAGCGCCTGCAGCCCTGCGCTGAGCCGCTCGCCCACGTGCGTGGCGCGTTCCACCAGCCCCTCACGGCGCATGATGGCCAGGTTGGTGATGCCCGCGGCGCACGCCGTGGGGTGGCCCGAGTAGGTGAACCCATGGCGCAGGAAGAAGTCGCTGTCGGCCTCCAGTGCGGCCGTCGGCCGCGGCCCGACGAAGACGCCACCGAGCGGCTGATAGCCCGACGTGACCGCTTTGGCGAAGGTGACGAAGTCGGGCGTGACCCCGAAATGATGGGCCGCGAACCAACTGCCCAGGCGGCCGAAACCGGTGATGACTTCGTCGAACACGAGGTAGGCGCCGTGCTGGTCGCAGAGGCGACGCAGACCCTGGAGGTACTCGGTGGTCGCGGGGAAGATGCCACCAGCACCTTGCACGGGTTCGGCGATGATGGCGGCCACCTCGCTGCCACGCTCGCTCATGAGCGTGGCAATCGCTTCCAGGTCGTCGGCCGGAACCTGCACCACCTCGTCGACGTACGGGCCGAAGTTCTCTCTGTTGGGTGCGATGCCTTGAGCGCTCGTGCCGCCGTAGGCCGTGCCGTGGTAGCCCCGAACGCGCGAGATGATGAGCTTGCGATGACCCTGCCCGGCCTGCACGTGGGCGATGCGAGCTAGCTTCATCACCGTGTCGACGGCCTCTGAGCCCGAACACGTGTAGAACACGCGGGCGTCGGGGATGGGGCCGATCTCCCGCAGTTCCTCCGCCAACTGCTCGGCCGGGTCGTTGGTGAACGGGTCGAACGTGCTGTAGGCGGCAAGGGTGCGGGCCTGCGCGGCGATGGCATCGGCCATCTCGGCGCGCCCGTGCCCGATGGCGCAATACCAGAGGCTGGCCATCCCGTCGATGACCTCGCGTCCGTCGGCGGTCCACAGACATGCCCCATCGCCGCGCACGATGCGGATGAACGACTCGCGGGTGGGTTTGGCGAACGGATGGAGGAAGGCACCGGGCATGAACGGCAACCGTAGCGATCACGATGCCACTTGCCGAAGGTGCGGCTCTATGCTGCGGCCCGTGTGGACGTGGGTGAGGGGTCGGCTCGCCGGTGGGTCCACCCCGGCGCGCCTGCGTGCCCTGTCTGCCGGCACGGTGGTGTTGGCGCTGCTGTTTGCTCTGCTCGGCTCGTACGGAGTGGATCGCCGTGAACGCGCAATTGGCAACGCGGCGGCGAGTTCGGCCCAACTGCTCGCTGCGCAGGGCATCGAAGTTCGGCTGCTGCGAGCCGACGCGCTCGCCAGCGAGAACTTCCTGCGCGGTGGCCTCGAAGACCCGGGCACACGCCAGGCGTACGTTGCTGAGCTCGCGGCGGCGGGGGAGGGCCTGGTGTCCGTCAGCAACGACGCGCCCGCGTCCGTGCTGCCGTCGCTACGGGAGGTGTCCACGGCCGTCGCCCGATACTCGGGCCTGGTCGAGCAGGCGCGTGCGAACAACCGTCAGGGCTACCCGGTGGGGGTCACCTACCTGCTGCAGGCCAACCGCGTACTCGGCGACGAGGTGCTCCCGGCGCTTCGCGACGTGCAGCGGTCGTTGCGCAGCGACGTCAACAACCAACTCGACTCCGCCGATCGGGCAGGGTTGTGGTTCCACACCTCCGGGTGGCTGTTGGTCGCCGCGCTCGTCGGCGGGTCGGTGTGGCTCGCCCAGCGCTTCCGTCGGCTGTTGAACCTGCCACTCGTCGCGGCCACCGCTGCCGTGCTGCTGATGATGATCGTCGGTGGCAGCACACAGGGCTCCAGCATCACCACCGCGGAAGCGGCCACCGAAGGTCCGCTGCAGACGGCAGACCTTGCCGCGCAGGCACGGTCAGCCGGGTTCCGTGCCCGCACCCAGGAAGCGATCGCGCTCATCCAGCGTGGCAACCGCTCGGTGGCCGATTCGGCCTGGACCGACGCCAACCTCGTGGCCGAGGCAGCGCTTGACCGACTGTGCGAGCAGTTCAAGGTGTGCGCCCCACGCAACGGCTACGACCAGTACGTCGACACGTATGGTCTCGTGCGCTCCACCGACATCGATGACGCCGACTGGGAGAGCGCGGTCGATCTCAGCCTGCGCGAGTCGGCCCGCGTGTTCGGCGGCTTCGATCAAGCGTCGGAGACGGTCACCATCAACTCGGCGAGTGAGGCGGCCGTGGAGTTCGACGGTGCAGGCGACGGCCTCGGGCTGGTGCGCACGCTGGCGATCGGCGTCGGGCTGCTGGCGGCCGGTCTCGCCCTCGCTGGCTACGGCCAACGATTGAAGGAGTACCGATGACCCGCGGTGTCGTGCATCGTCCGACCACCGTCGTGCTCCTCGCGCTCATGCCCCTCGTTGGTGTCGCGTGCGCCGATGGCGGGAGGCTGACCGACCCTGTCGAGGTCACCTCACCGCCCAGCACCGAAGCGGCCGGCATTCCCGAGTGCACCGATGCGCAGGCAGCCGCCATCGACCCGCTCGCCAGTTACGACCCGCTGTCGCCGATGCCGGCGGATGGGCAGATGCCGTCGGGCTCACCGATGGCGCGCATCCAGGACAACCGACGGCTCGTGGTGGGCGTCTCGGGCGACACGTTGCAGTTCGGTGCTCGCAACGCGCAGACCGGACGCATCGAGGGCTTCGATGTCGACCTCTTGCGTGAGATCGCCAAAGCCATCTTCGATGTCGGCAACGACGAGGTCGACAACTTCATCGAGTTCGTCATCATCCCGTACTCGCAGCGGCTGCCGAAGCTGGAGGCGGGTGAGGTCGACGTGGTGGCGCACACGATGACCATCAACTGCCGTCGATGGAATCGCATCGCCTTCTCTGCGGAGTACTTCCGAGCCGGCGGCGCGCTGCTGGTGAAGAACGACAGCGCGGCCACCTCCCTCGCCGACCTTGGCGGGGCCGAGGCCATCGTGTGCGCACCTGCCGGAAGCACCAACCTCGACTATCTCGCCACGGTGTACCCCGCCGAACTCACCCTCGTGGTGCCCGACATCACCGACTGTCTCATCGCGCTGCAAGACGGCACCGCCGATGCAGCCACGGGCGACAACACCGTGCTCGCTGGGCTGATGGCCCAGGATCCCAACCTGCGCATGCTGGAAGGCGACTTGCTCACTCAGGAGCCCTACGGGTTCGGTTTCAACGCCGCCGACGTCGACCTGGCCCGCTACGTGAACGGCCTGCTCGAACGCTGGATCGACGATGGTACGTGGCAGGAGTTGCACCGTCGCTGGCTGGGGGGGGCGGGGGGGGG
>DMQJ01000495.1:10295-10866 GCA_003455715.1 Acidimicrobiaceae bacterium
CGGGGGCGCCCCGCCGACCCCGCTGTACGGGCGGGAGGCCTCATGACCGCGCCCGCCGTGCCCACCGCCGCCGACCTCGTGCGACTGCTCGAGGAGTGGCGTACGTGGTTGGCGGTCCACACCGACCAACTGCTGACGCTCGAGGAGCGGGTGCGAACCGCAGGCACCGACCTCGACCGCGGCGATGTCGACGCAGCCTTCGTCGCCCGTAAGGCGATCGCCGACCGACTCGACGCGGTTGAGGCGTTGTTGCCCACCGATCGTGCTGCCGCATCGGCGCTCGGCGCTGCTGCCGTGCTCGACGACCTCGGGGAGTTGGTAGGACGCGACCTGGCGGAGGCGGGCCGTCTCCTGGAGGCCGTCGTGGGTCGCGTCGACCGATCGGTGACCGAGCGAGAGGCCGGCCAACTCGCCGACATCCAGGTGTTCGCCCGCGCCGCCGACGACCTGGCCGTGTGCCGCCGCTTGGCACCCGAGTTGGGTGTGCACGTGAGCCTGGTTGAGTCGCTCGCGTCCCAACTCGATGCGGCGCAGCCTCGGGCCGACACCCGACGTGCGGCCGCCCAGGAGT
>DMQJ01000495.1:11088-11732 GCA_003455715.1 Acidimicrobiaceae bacterium
CCAGCACCCGCCGCAGCCTCGAGGCCGCTCAACGAGAGCGAGACGACCTGCTCCAGCGCTGGCGTGGCGTGACCGCTCGCCTCGATCTCCTCGACCTCGACGAAGCCCGCACCCGCGCCCTTGCAGCCACCGTTCGCGACAAGGTGCAACAGGTGCCGCCACTGGCGGTGCCGTCGGTGGCGACGGTCCGTGCCGAGGTGCTGGCCAGCGGCCCCACCGGCGATCTGTCATCGCTGCCATGGCCCGCCGCCCGGGCGCGTGCGCTGCCGCTGTTGCAGAAGGTCGACCGTCTGGGCGCCGCGTTGGCGGAGGCCGAGCGACGCCTTGGTGAACCGCTGCGCATTCGCGACCAACTCCGTGGTCTCGTGCAATCGTTCGCCCAGAAAGCGGCGCATCACGGTGTGGCGTCTCACCCCGATGTGGAACCCCGGCATGCCGCCGCGGTGCACGTCTTGTGGAGTGCCCCGTGCGATCTCGACCGGGCCAAGACGCTCACCGACTCGTTCGTCGCTGCGGTGAACGCCGCGTCGGAGAGCGCAGGCGGTGGTCGGCAATGAGGTGTACGCAATCGGGTTGCAGCGGCTCGATCCTCGACGGCTACTGCGACGTGTGCGGGCTGGCGCCCACGGCGAGCGCACCATCGC
>DMQJ01000311.1 GCA_003455715.1 Acidimicrobiaceae bacterium
CCGCCCGCGCCCGGCCCCGCGACCCCCGGTGGCAGGCCCCCTGGGAAACACATCCGACCCTGTCTCGGTCGACGCCCCGCCGTTGCCCGAGCGTCGGTCGAGCCATCGGCTGCCGCTGGCCCTCGGCACGGGCGCACTCGGCGCGGGCACTGCGGTGGGTGTGTTCGTGGTGGCGAAGAGCCGTGGTCGCAACCGGGTGGCCGCCGGGGGAGCCGCCGCTGCTGCGTATGGAGATCGTGTGACCGACGATGAGCCATTCACACTCGTCGCCGACGCGGCGTTGGCACGGATGGCCACCACCGAGTTCGTGCCGCCGGAGATCGACCCGTGGGAGGCACGGCTACTCCTCACCGAACGCATCGACAACCAGTCGGTGGGTGCGTGGTTCGCGGGGCACGTGGGCAAGGAGGTGCTCGAGCTGGAGCCTGGCCCGCCGCCCGTACTGCGGCCCGGGCCCAACTTCGAGGATGCCGACCTTGCGTCGGGCCGTCCGCTTCGAGCGCTGTTCAAGAAGACCGACGAACTCAAGCTCAACACCTACCGCCCGGCATTGGGTACCGCATGGAACTCGGTGCACGCGCTGCAGGTGAAGGCGGCGAAGGAGTCGGGGTGGTGGCACCGTTACCCACCGGGCACGCAGGCGTCGTTCCCCATTGGCGTCGTGCTGCCGGTGGGGCTGTGCGCAGTGGCGGTGGGCATCGGGTGGTGGAGTGGTTGGTTCCAGTCGGTGCCGTTGACGTTGGCGTTCGCTGTTGCGCTGCCGGCCCTTGCCGCGATGGCGGGATACCACGCGTTGCTGCCGTCGCGCAGCCCGGCTGGTTCCGCGCTGGCGCTGCGGGCCGAGTCGTTCCGTCGCTTCCTGATGGCGAGCGAAGGCCAGCATGTGGAGTGGGCGTGGAGCCGTGGCCTGCTGCGCGAGTACACCGCCTGGGCGGTGGCGCTCGGCGCAGCCGAAGCATGGGGCGATGCGGTGCAACGCAGCACGGTGCCGCCTGCGGAAGCGACCGCGTTGATGTCGCCGATCATCCTCCATACCCAGCGCGGGTCGGTGCACAGCGCGCACACCAAGCCGAGCCAGTCGGGTGGCTCCGGCGGCGGCTCGGGTGGCGGCTGGTCGTCGGGCGGCTTCTCCTCCGGCAGCGTCGGCGGAGGCGGTGGCGGAGGCAGCTCAGGAAGCTGGTGATGCCGTCGGTTGGTTGGCGAGCCACATCGCCAATTGGCTACGCGACCTGATGCCCGCGATCCGATAGATCGTGGTGAGGTGACGCTCGACGGTCTTCTGGCTGATGAACAGGCGGGTGGCAATCTCGCGGTTGCGTTCGCCGGTGGCTGCAGCCGAAGCAATCTGCCATTGCTGAGCGGTGAGGGCGGCGCCATTGGATCGTCGTTGCGCGACCGCCAGTTCGCGCGCCGCCCGTGCCGCCCACGGTGCGGCTTCGAGTGACTCGAAGATTGAGAGCGCTAGCGCGAGTTCCACCGCCGCACGTGTGGGCCGCCGCTGGCGTCGCAGTAGTTCGCCGGCGGCAAGGGCGGTGCGGCCCTGCTCGAACGGCATGCCACTGCGGAGGTGCAACTCGGCAGCAGTCGCGAACTGTGTGTCGTCCCGGTCGACGATACCGCGGCACCGGGCGAGGGCGGCGTGGGCGCCGGCACTGTCGGTCTGCATCGTCCGGTGCGCCAGCAGCTCAAGCAGCTCGACGGCGCGATGTTGGTGTCCGAGACGCGAGTGCGCCTCGATCAGATCGGGCAGATAGGGCACGAACAGCGGGTCGGCAAGACCGAGTCGGTCCGCCGCCGCATGCACAGCTTCCAACGCTTCCACTGCGTCGTTCGCCCGGTCGTCGCCAAGGGCGAGCAGACCTTCGGCGGCGCCTGCGAACACCACCGCCGAGTCCATGCCAACCTTGGCAGATGCACGTGTGAGCCGAGCAATGGCCTCGCGGCACTCGTGCAAGCGTCCTCTCCCCGCGGCGAGCCGAGCCAACAACGCCGAGGCAAGTGCGACCGCGCCGTGTTGTTGCGATGCGTCGGCCAGATCAAGTGCTTCGGTGAGCGTCGCCGTGGCATCAGGCCAGCGCCCGAGTCGCCGTGCTGCGTCACCTGCTACCAGCAAGCCACCGGCTCGACCTGCCTGGTCGCCCCGTTCGGCAGCGCTGGCAGCCATTGCCGAAGCGAACCCGAGGGCGCCGTCGTAGTCCTCCGACTCCACCCTCCAGTTCAGGGCGAACAACAGGGCGCTGGCCTCGGTGCTGTCGGGTGCCACGCTGCGCAACATGGGAGCCACCTGGGCGAACGTGCTGGCGGCCTCGTGTGCGTGCCCTCGCAGGGTGAGGCACCACACGGCAGCCGTTCCCGCCACTGCCATGGCCCGGGCGGCACCAGGGTCGGTGACACCCTCGTCGCCAGCAGCCGCCTGTGCCGCCAGTGCCTGCGCTTCGATGGCCAACTGCAGCGCCTGTCGGCAGTCGAACGCAGTGGCTGCGAGTGCACCCACGGCGCGCAGTGTGGCTCGCGAAGCGAGCGGGAGGTGCGAGGTGTCGGAGGCGGCGACCAATCGCTGGTGCCCGCGTCGGGCGTCGATGTGCCACATGGTGGCGAACCCGGCGAGGAGGTGTGCTCGGGCGGCCGCTCGTGGGTCTTCGGAGTCGACGCGGGCTCGGTCGAGTAGGTCAACGGCGTGGTCGGCGTGGCCAGCCGCAAGCGCGGCTCGCCCTGCAGAGAAGAGACGCGCGCTTCGCCCTTCGGGTGCTGAGCTCAGCTGAGCTGCTCGCTCATACGCGGCGCTGGCCGCAGCGGGTCCCCCGCGGGCCATCAGGTCGTCGGCGGTTCGTTCGAGGTCAGCTGCCACCGCATCGTCGACGCCGATCGTGATGGCAGCGCGGTGCCAGACGGCCGCCTGTTCGGGTAGCACTTCGGCCAGTCGCCGGTGTGCGGCACGGAGCTCACTCGGTGAGGCCTCCTGCGAGGTCGCGAGCCGGACGAGTGGATGAGTGATGTCGATGCCGTGGGCGTTGGTCTGGAGCAACCGGGCATCGAGGAGCAACTGCAGGTGTTCATCAGCGATGTCGGCGGGCAACGCTGCGAGGGTGGCCTCCACGCCCGCCTCGCTGAGCGCCAACTGCAACATCGTGGCGCTCACTGCTGCAGGCAATGCGTCGAGGCGGGCGCGTACGGAGCGGCGAATGCGCATCCCCGGGTCGAGGTCGCCAGGGTGGAGCGAGACGGCGCCGGAGCGCTGAGCATCAGTGAGCGTGCGCGGCATTTCCAACGCTGCAAGGGGGTTGCCGTGCGACGCCGCCACTACTGCTCGCACCACACGCGGACCGAGCATCGGCCAGGCAGTGCCGACCAGCAATCGGCTGTCGGCTTGGCTGAGCGGCGAGACCTCGATGACGTGGTCCCAGTCGACGGCTCCGATCCACATTGGCTCCCGTGCCGCTACCAGCAGTGCGATCGGTGCGTGCCCGAGGCGACGAGCAAGGTAGGCAATGACATCACTCGTGGGTGCGTCGAGCGCATGCACGTCGTCGGCGATCAACAGCACCGGGTGTTCAGCGGCCAGAGTTGTCACCACGCTGCGCACGCCTTCCATCACGGTCAGCCGGTCGGAGCCATTGGCAGGGCCGAGCCGCAGCGCGGCGCGCAGTGCACTGCATTGCACCGACGGCAGCGCGTCGATGGTCGACCGGTGATCACGTAGCAGGTCGGTGAGACCGGCGTAGGCCACCGACGACTCGGTCGCGGCACCTGCGCACCGCAGCACGGTGAGGTCGCCGCCGCCGTGTTGCTGCGCCATGTTGGTGGTTGGGTGGGCCCCGTCGAGGAGGGCTGTCTTGCCCACGCCTGCTTCGCCCCACAACAGCGTGCTACTGCTGACACCACGGCGGAGGGCATCGACGAGAGAGCGCAGCACACCCAACTCGGTGTCTCTCCCGATGATCACCACGGCGACATGGTACGAGTTCGTGGAGCGCCCACCGGTTGGGGTGCGTTCGTGTCCGAACGAGGGCTTTCCCACCTTTCCACGTCGGGCGAGTCGCCATACCTTGCCTTCGCTGGCTTCGGCCCGCCGATCGAAGGGAACGTGGACATGAATCGAAGGTTGACCGTAGGCATTGCACTGGCACTCCTGGCCGGCCTGTCGGGGTGTGGCGACAGCGACGACAAGAGTTCCTCTGGTGGCGCAACGACGTCGCCGACCGCTGCGTCCGACGGCGGAGCGACACCGACACCGCCGCCGGATCGTGGCGCGCCGGTGCCCCTGCCGGGCCACGACGAGGTGGGCAACCCGCTCGACGACTCGTTCGCGCTCGATGTCGCAGCGGTCGACGGGATGGGCACGGCCACCAACTCGTGCACGTCCTCATTCGTGGCAGCGTCCGGCTCGTCAGCTACCGCAGCCGACTGCGTGCATGTGGTCTCCGCATTGTCGGAGTGGACCGCGGTGATCGCGACGGTTGGGAGTGGGCACGAGCTGTGGATGGCATGCTCCGATGGTTCTGGCGGGTACACGTTCGGCTTGCGCTGGGCGGGCGTGGTGCAGGGCATCACGCCGATGGACGATGCGGTCGCTGGCTCGGCGCTGACCGTGTCGCTGGTCGACGATGCGGGCGTCGTGCACCACGTGGTCATCTGGGATCAGTACGCCGGTTCACCGTGCCCCAGCTCCAGGGTGGAGTCGCCGGGTGCTGCCGGGCAGGGGCCTGTGCCGCAGAGCGCAGGGGTGTTCATTCCGCTGGCCGACAATGGCAACGGTGGCGTGTGCTACCGACCGGTCGACGGCGTGTGGACGCGGGGCGACGCCAGCAACAGCGCCTGCTGATCGCGGCGGCGAGCAACTCGCAACGCCAGCAGGCCGAGGGCGGTGACCCCGGCAGCGAAGGCAGCGGCCACCCCGGTGGATCGGGGTGCGCCGGTGCCGGGCAGGTCGCGGCCACCGCTACCGCTGCCACCGCTACTGGTGTCGGTCGCCGGTGCCTCACCGCAGTAGACGACATGGATCAACACGTCCTCCAGGCGGAGGGACACCGGGCTGTCGTCGTCCGGGCGCGGCAACTTGAGGAAGAGGTCGAGGTCGGGGGTCGCCGGGTCGATGACCAGCGTCTGGCTGACGCGGGGAAGCAACTCGTCGGTGTTCAACGGGGTGGCGACGATCTCCACCGCGGTGATCACCGCATCGGCCGTCGCGACGTCGACGACGAGGTGGAAGCCTTGGTTGCCGACGTGGTCGCTCTCGATCGAGAAGGTGCCCTGCACGGTCACGCCGTCGACGGTGCCCGACCAGTTGCCGCTGACCGACACGAACGTCGGCGCGGCGAGATCGTGCACCAACGCAATGGCCACCGGCTCACCGCAGGTTGGTGCTGGTGCGGCGGCCTGCACCGCACCACCACCCCCTCCGACGACGAGGGCGGCAGCGATGGACGAAAGGGCAGCAAGGTGACGTGCTCTGTGCATGTGCCGACGATCTCCCGCCCGCGAATGCCCCCGCAAGCGAGAAAACCCTCGTATCGCTCAAACGACCGGATGGTTTAGCGTCGGGGCTGTGGCGACCGGCTCGAACCCTGACGCGCTGCGTTCGATGGTGCGTCCGGCGCGCCTGCATCGCTGGTTGTCCGCGCTCTCCGTCGCCGCCGTCGCGGTGCTCAGTTGGTTCGGCCTGCTCGCCGGCGGCCGCTTCGAGGTGCAGGAGTTGAGCGCCCACTACTCCATCTGGGACGACACGATGATCGTCGTCGACGAGTACGTGGTGCATGTCGGCTTCCGCGAGGCGGGCCAGTGGCAACGGCCGATCCCCACCGACTTCGGTGTGCCGGTGAAGGTGCGCGAACTCACCGACTTCGAGTCGCAGTACCTCCGCTACCCGACGCCCGAGGCCACCACCGACGGGGCCAGCGTGATGCTCAGCAACTGGCCAGGCTTGCGCAACACCGGCACGGTGGTGGCCCTGGCGGGTTATCGCGTCAACCGTGCGACTGCCGTCGGTGACGTGCTCAACGCGCGGGTGTTGCTGGCTCACCCGACGCAGACGGTGGAGCGTGCGAGGGTTGCCATCGTCGGTGTCGGGCTGCGTGACGTTTCGTGCACGGTCGAGGGCGCGGATCGCGAGTGCGTGGTCAACGACCGCCCCGAGGGTGTGGTGTTGGAGGTGCGCGATCTCCCTCCCGGTGCCGCAGTGCGGATGCGCGGTGAGGTCACGTCGCTGCCGCCGGCTGACGGCACCGTGGAAGGCATCGACTTCGGGTTCGTCTCCGACGACGCGCCAGCACCGTTGGTGGTTGCCGCAGTCGGTCTGTTGCTCGCGTTGATGGGGCGGTGGGCGGCGGTGGCATTGCACCGTCGCGGTGTCATCCGGCTGCGCACCGCAAGCGGGGCCGCCGTCGTGGTGGCGGTGGCCGCACTCGTCGCCGTGGCTGTATCGACGCGCTGGTCGAACGATTGGGTGCTCGGCATCGTGATCGCGGTCGGTGTTCCGTTCGTGGTCACCTACGTCACCCGTGCCGCCGTCAAGGTGCGGCCCCACTGCGATGTCGAAGTCACTGCGCCGTCGCTCGACGCGGTGGCCGTCTGACCAGGGGCATGTCGTGGATCGTCTGATCGTCCGCCGCGTTGTCGCAGCCATCGCGATCGCGTCGATGGCCTGGCTCGGTGTGGAGGGCTTCCTCGGCGGAGGGCGTCCCTCGATCCGTCGTATCGAGGTCGCCTCCTGGGTCGTTGGCGACGAGACTCGTGTGGCCGTGGCCATGAGTGTCGACAAGGGTTACCGCCCCCTCGACCTGCCGAGAGTGGGGGTCATCAGTGCCTCGCCACCGCAGCCTGCGTCTGACGACATCGCCGCCATGGTCTTCCCACCACCCGAGAACGATGGGGGCGAGGTCTCGTGGGTGACCTCCGCTGGGCTCACGGGTCGAGGTCAAGTGCTCAGCCTGTTCACGCTGCCGCCACCATCACCTGGGTCGGCCTGGGAGGCACCGGGGATCGTGGTCCCCGACGGTCTGCCCCTCGACGGGCCGGTCGTGATCACCGTGGCGGGCGTCGAGGTGAGCGATGTGTGGTGCACGGTCGACGGCAGCCCAGACACCTGCTCGGTCACCGACGATGGCACGGTCCTCGCTGCCGTGGCCGACTCGCCCGACTCGGGCGCCGTCGTGCGCCTCGGGGGCACCATTGTGGGGTTTCGCCCCGTCGGCGAGCGTCCGACGGATCTCCTTCAGGCGTCGTCGTCCGACCGGCCGGAGACGCCGATCGCGGTGATGCTGTGGGGTGGGCTGGCGGCGATCGGTGCCGCTGTTGGCGCACTCGGGTTCGGTGCATGGAGCCGGAGGTTGCCGTCGACGGCACCTGCGGCGTCGCTGCCGACCGACATCGAGCCGTGGGTTGCCGCGGCGCTGTGGCGGCGGTCGTCACGCCGGGCACTCGACGCCTGGACTGCCACGGCGATCGCCAGGGGGGTGTTGAGACCGGTCGAGCTACACGGCAGCCTGCGCCTGGTTGGCGCAGACGAGCTCGACCCGGCACTGCGGGAAGCGATGGACCGGCTGCCCGCAAGAGCGCGGATGGGGGAAGCCGATCTCCGTCTCAGCGGCTGGCGCTTCCGGCGGACGTGGACGTGCTGGGCTCGTGAGGAGTTGCGGCGACGAGGGCTGTTGCGTCAGTCCGCGAGCAGAGTGGTGACGTCGCTCGCTGTGATCGCCACGGTGTGTGCCGCCGCGTGGTGGAGCGTCGACACGCGTTGGTCGGCGCACACCCTTGTCGCCGTGGCGTTGGCGGCGGGAGCACCTGCGTTGGTGGTGTCGGCTGCGTGGGCCGCAACGATGCAGACGCGAACGGCCGCTGCAGTGCCGACGTTGGCGGCGCTGAGCGGTGTTCGCACTCGGCTGCAGTCGGCAAGCGCCGACCCGGACTGGGTGGCTGCTGTGCCGAGCGACGAACTCCCGGAGTGGTCGGCCTGGGCGGTGGCGGCAAACGCATCCCAACGGTGGTCGGACGCCATCTCCGAGTCGGAGGTCGCCGACCCTGCCGACCGGCACATGGTGGCTGATGTGCTGCGCGCCGACTGGTCGGGCGTGCGAGAGCTTGGAGCGCCGCGGCCGTGGAACAAGGAGCTGCTGCTGCCGCCGATTGCCCCTCAGCCGACGAGCGGAACGGGCTGAGGCGGGGGCGGGCCCACGTAGCGGGCACTGGGGCGGATGATCTTGTTGTCGGCCGCTTGCTCCAGCACGTTGGCGCACCACCCGATCACCCGGCTGCTGGCGAAGGTGGGGGTGAACATCTCTGGCGGTACGCCGCACAGTTGCATCACCACTCCGGCGTAGAACTCGACGTTGGTGCGC
>DMQJ01000441.1 GCA_003455715.1 Acidimicrobiaceae bacterium
CACCGGCGCGGGCACATCCTCCGGATCGGCCGAGCCGACGCCGGACTGGATGAAGTAGGTCCGCGATCACGCGCGCGGGACGGGGCGCTCCGAGGACGTGACGCGCGCCAGCAGGCGATCGAGATCCTGCGAGCCGCTCATGCTCTCGAACACGCGCCGAGGCGAGCCCCAGTCCGACCAGCCCGACCCGGCCATCGAGACGAGCGCGAGCTGTTCGACCGGGCTCCGGGACAGCACGTCGACGCTCCAGCTCGCCGGCGACAGCTCCGCGTAGAGCGAGCGCAGCCGCGCCGCGCTCTCCGCCCGATCGCCGCTGTCGGCCCACATCTCGAACCCGATCGCATGACGCGGCAGCCGCAGTCGAGCGAGCTCCCAGAACGCGGCGACCGGACCGGTCGCGATGAAGGTGTTCCACACGGCGCCGCGCTCGCGCAGCCGCCGCGCCGTCTCCTCGCTGGGTTTCTCGACGAAGCGACGCACCGCCCACACCGCGTCGCGCATGGCGAGCAGTGACGCGTTTGCCGCCTCCAACGCCTCGGGGGAGAAACCAACACCGGCTTCCAGTTCGAGTTCGCGATCGGCGATGCGGGCCTCGAGCTGGTCGAGGCGGGCGCTGATGGCGGCGACGAACTCGTGCCGACCCACGAGGGCGGCCATGCCCGGCACGCCTTTCAGCAGCTCGTCGACCTCAGCGACAGGTGCCGCTGCGTCGTGGACGGGTGCCGCGACGGCGGCGTCGAGCAGAGCGAGCACGGTGGCATCGGCCGGAACCGGACGGGTGGCTGGCCGGGAGACGATCGCAACGATGCCGCACATATGACGAACAGGTTACCGATTGGGGGTGCGGCACAGGCCGCGGCGGCTATGCGCCCTGAACGACCCCTGCCGACAACGGCAATTCTTGTCCATCGATGAGGCCTGTGACGTGGGCGTCGAGTGACGCGTAGGCCGCCTGCCGCGCCTCGGGGCACAGGTGCGCAACCTGCTCCGATTCTTTAGTGGCCTCCTTGTCGACGTAAAAGAGCATCTTTGCGAGGTAATGCACATAGGCGAAGCGCCAATCGCACCGATTGGCGTGGAGGCCGGCCACGGCCGACAGTTGGTCGGTGAGGATCGTCGCCAGCGCCGCCCACTCGTCGCGCCGACCGTCCTGTTGCCACCAGACGTGGAACAGCAAGTCGGCTGCGAGCTTGGCGAGGTCGAGCATCACGAACTGGCCGTCGTCGGTGAGACCCCAGTCGATGAGGGCCACGTCGGGGGCGGGGGCGACAACCGGTCGGTCACCCACCCGCGCCGGAACCCGAACCGACGGCTCGATGCTGAAGACGTTGCCCGCGTGAAGGTCACCATGGATGATGCTGACCATCGTCGACGCTTCGACATCTCTGACTCCGGTGTTCAACCGCTTGAGTTGATCGATGACCTCCGTAGGCGACGGAGAGCTGAGGCCTGTGGCGTCCCATTGTTTGCGACGCCGCGGCTCCACCTTCTTGGCAAGGAACTCGTCGTGGATGACGCGCTTGAGCACACTGCCATGCAGAGGCCGAGCGTGGTCGTACCAGCAGTCGAGTCGGTTGCACAGGCGGAGAAGTGCCGCTGTGAACTCCTCGACAGTTGCCGTCCTCGCCCACTGGGTCCACTGCACGACGCGGTCGCCACCCCCCACGAAGGTGTAGAGAACGGCGCCGACCAGACCCGGCTCGACGCCGCCAGCGGCGTCGGACCGATGAGCACGAATGACAACTCGTTGACGGACCCGCGAACTCTGCCCGATCGATGTGTCCTCGACGAATCGCTCGAAGCGCATCACTTCGGAGACGATCGCCTCAGCGGATCCGACCTTGAGTGCCATCGGAAGCCGCGAGTGATTTCGCCCTTGCACGTCGACGCGATACACCCGCGTGCCACTCTTCCCAGGGCTGAGCGGATCCAGCGCCCACCGCGTTTCGGGAAGCATGCGGGCAGTTGCTCGCTCGGCAACGGCTTTCCACTCCTGTCCGCTGAAGTCGAGAGGCGGCTGCTCCTCCCGACGCCGCCATTCGTCGCTATTGGCCGGGTCGGGCCAGTAGGGGTAGCCGGCAATGGGAAGGTGGGGGCTGATCTGCTGCCCCATCTCGGTTGCCAGGGAGTTGACAACGAACAGGTCTGACGGAGACAGCGTACGCGTGCCGACCCCGATCACGACCACGAGCGCGATGGTCATGGAGGTGTCGTACGGGTAGAGCACCGGTAGCACCATCGCGCCGCTGAACTGCGGATGATCAACCAAGTGCGCCAGTCGTCCCGAAGCGTCGCCTGCGATGAATCGCTGCCGCCAACCGGGTCGACTCACCACGTCGTCTCCGCCATCGGCACCGGCCGTCCTGCGCTCCTGCAGGCCTTGGGGTAGCAAGAGCATTGGGCGAGTCGACGCCTGCACCACCGTGAGAATGGGATCGTCGGGTGTACGCCCAGGCTCCGGCTGATCCACCCGCTCCGGAAGCGCGGCATCTGCACTGCCAGCGAGGCGCCACGACGAGCCGGAATGCAGGAACACCCCGACATGGAAGTATCCGGGGCTCGATGAGGGCAGCGCTGATCGGACCCCCTGCTTGAGCTGTGAGATGAGCTCGTCGACCGTGCTGAGCGGATGACACGCCTCCATTGCCTTCGACAACGAGACCAGAGCGCGGCGCTCGCGATTCCAGAGCTCCGGATACAGATGCACCCCTGGCGTCTGATGACCGAGCAGAAGGTCGAGCACCGGCACTAGCTCGTTGCGAAAGGTGTTCACTGCATTGATGAACAGTTGATCCTTGTGGTCGCCCCGATAACTCAGCCAGGCGGACCAGGTACGGGGAGCATCTGACTCGGGAAAGTGTTGGACTGACTTGGGATCGCCGATTCCCTCGCGCGCCTGAAACCCGTATGGATTCGGAGGCGATGAAGGGCCGCCTCGACGACGCCGCAGATCGTCGTACACTTCGGGGCCGTACATGGGCGTGCGATCGCGAACTCCGAGCATCGTCAGTACGAACTGATAGCCGACCACCGGATCGATGCGGTACACCACCACCGTGAATCGTCCGGGCTCATCAGCGGTGCCAAAGTTGATCCCCGACGCCGCGAGTGCACGCTTGACGAGTTCCGCCTCCCGAGTACGCCGTCCGCCGTCGTGGAACACCGTCTACCTCCAATATCGATCTGCCGCTGATCGCAGCTGCTTCGCGAACAACACGGGGTCGGGATGCACTGCGACCGCTGTGTTGAACAGGACCGCATCGGCCCCCATCGCTGCGGCCCGACGAATGTCGTCGACACCCGCCAGTCCGCCTTCGAGCATGACCTGGACCCGGCCGTCAATGGCCTCGATGGTGTGCCGGCACTCGGCCTCCAGCAGGATCCCTGTGCCACGGCGAATCTCACCGGCTCGGAGCCGCAACCCCGCAACCCCAAGCTCGAGAAGCCGCTCAGCTGACTCCCGGACCGGCTCGATGATCGGAACGCAGAGCGACCGGAGGTCTGGATCGAGAAGTTCCACGGCGTCGATGATCGCCGCATCACAGCTGTGCAGCGAAGCGTCGAACACCTCCAGCTTGAAGAGGTATTGCTCGGCAAGTTGTGGCTGCGCCGACGCCCACTGGTGGAGCAGCCGTACGGTGGCAGCACAGTCGGCTCCCGACACCGCTCCGCTGGTGTTGAAGAATGTCACCGGGTGACCACCAGGGAACCAGCAGCGCTGCTGATCGTAGGGAACGGCATCGCCGGAGTCGAGGTCGTCATGAGAAGGTACATGCAGAACACAGGCACGCGTGCCGCTCTCCCTCACCACTTCCGCTGCGACGTCGGCACCCAGGGCCTCCGAAGGCCAGCCACGATGCACCCGCGCAGAGCAGACCACCAGGTGTGAGGCGAGCGCACGTCGCAGGAGGGCAGCACCAGCGGTGAACTGCGTGGACGCAGCAGGGGTCATGTGCCTCCTCGACGAATCGACAGAGTTCAGACTACCGCGCCAGACGCCCGCCCATGTCCCCACACCTACGTCAGGCCCAGCGGGCCGCGACGACGGCAGCCAGGTCGTCGGCGACCCTGCGGGCCACGTCGGTGGCTGCGGCCTCCACCATCACCCGCACCAACGGCTCGGTGCCGCTGGCCCGCACCAGCACTCGGCCATCACCTGCCAACGCTGCCTCAGCAGCGCTGATCTCGTCGGCCAACTCGTCGGCCACGTGCGGGTGTCGCTCGGCCACCCGTACGTTCACCAACACCTGCGGGTAACTGGTCATCACGTCGGCGGCGACGTCGGCGAGCGGGCGGTGGTGACCGTGCACGAACGCCGCCAACCGCAGACCCGCCAGCAGGCCGTCGCCCGTCGTCGCCAGGTCGCGGTAGATGATGTGGCCGCTCTGCTCGC
>DMQJ01000442.1 GCA_003455715.1 Acidimicrobiaceae bacterium
GCTTCCCGCGCGAGCGCATCGGGGGCGTCGGTGGCAAGGCGGATGAGCGCCTCCAGTTCGTCGTCGATCACCGCAGGCACCCGCTCGCCTACAGCCCAGGCTGCGGCTTCCACCACGGTGGGCTCGGCGTCGTGCAACAGGGGCAACACCGGCCCATCCGGATACGAGGCCAGCAGCATGGCGGCCCGTCGGCGCACACCGGGGTGCTCGTCGGCGGCGCCTGCGGCCAACTGAGCGATCGACAGTGTGCCCATGCGGTGCAACGCCCCGAGTGCGAGTTGGCGAACCTCCGGGTCGGGGTCGATGAGCGCTTCGGTGGCAGTGGCCACGTCGTGGGTGTGGCCGGCCATCGCCACCTCGCGCCAGCGCGCCTCGGCGGAGGTCATCGGCGCAACATCTCGCTGAGTTCGATGACCGCGAACGCCAGGCCGAACCCCACGAGCGTGGCCACGACGGCACCGATCCAGACGGCAAGCACACTGCTGGCCACGGCCGCCCATACCCGGCGATACCAGCGAGGGGCACGATACGGCTGACCCTGTCGATCGATCACTTCCAACCCGGCAGGCGCGCGCAAGGGGCGACGTGCGCGTGCCAAATCGGCAGTTGCTCTGGCAGGCTTGCGCCACCCGGTCGCAATGAGCGCCACGATGGCCAGACCGGCAACCCAGCCTGCAGTGGTGGTGACCTCGGTGATACTCACGCAATCCGACAGCATACGAGCCGACGACTCGCCCGTCCGGCCGCCCTCGCGCGCCAACCGGTGGTGGAGCGTGCCCCTGGCCGTTGCGGGTGTGTTGGCGGTGGTGGCGCCCATGGTTGCCATCGCCGCGCCCGCGCGGTGGTTCGTGGAGAAGTTCCGGTGCACGGCCCGCGACGAGGCCGGTGAATGTGTGGAGGGTGTCAGTGAAGCTGCCACCTATGCGCTCGTCCCCGCCGACGCCGAACCCGTTGCCCCGCGGGTGTCGTTCGCTGGTGTTGAGACCTACCCGTCCGACGGCGCCATCTTCTTCGTCACCATTCGCGAGCCCGCCATCCAGGTGCTCGACTGGCTCGGCATGGGCGACGACCCAGCGGCTCGCCTTCGCAGCGATGTCGACAAGTTCGGCGACCGAACGGCGGAGGAGCGCCTCCGCGAGGGGCAGCGACAGATGAGCGGGGCCAAGGAGTACGCCATCTACATCGCCCTCACCCGCGCCGGGCTGGAACCCGAGTTCGTACCTGGCGACGCGATGGTCGACTACGTGCTGTGCCTCGAGGCCAACGAGGCCAACACCGAGTGTCTGGAGTACGCACCGGCTGCCGAATTCCTCCAGGAACTCGACGTCATCACCGAACTCGACGGCGATCCGGTGAGTGTCATCAGCGACGTCTCGGCCGCCCTGTCCGATCGCGAACCTGGCGACGTGGTGCCCATCACGGTGCAGCGTGCGAGCGGTGGCGAGTTCGTGGAGGTGACCGGTGAGGTGGAGGTGATCGCCGCCCCCGACGACCCGAACCGCACCATCGTCGGCTTCATGGCGGTCGACACGGCGACGCTGCAACTGCCGCCGGGCGTGGAGGTGTTCATCGAGACCGACAACATCGGTGGCCCATCGGCTGGGCTGGCGTTCACCCTCACGCTCATCGATCAACTCACCGAGGGCGACCTCACGGGTGGGGTGCGGGTGGCGGTCACCGGCAGCATCAACCCTGACGGCACCGTGGGTGCTATCGGCGGGCTCAACAGCAAGGCGTCGGCGGTGCAGCAGATGGGAGTCGACTACCTGCTCGTGCCCGCCTCGCAGCCCGACGACCCGACCAGCCCCGACAGCATCGCCGCGGCACGTGCGGTCGTGGGCGACGACGTCGAGATCATCCCGGTGGCCACGCTGGAGGAAGCGTTGGAGGTGTTGGCCCGGCTTGGTGGCGATCCGCTGCCGCCGCCGCCCGACACCACCACTGGCTGATTGCCACCCCTTCGCAGCACATCCCGTTTACGCTTGCGTCAATGGCCATGTCGATGTCACGTCCCGACCCGTCGTCGCCCGGCGCCGTGTCGACGGCGACGTTCGCTCTGTCGCGGCGCGGCTTCGAGCAGGGCGAGGTGCGCGACTTCCTGCGCATGGTCGCCGCCGAGCTCGCTCGCCTGCAAGAACGCGAGAAGTACCTCGAGCGCGAGCTGCGCACGGCCCGCCGCTCCGTCCCCAACGCTGCCGTCGCGCTCGACGAAGAAGTGGTGACGCGCATGCTGGGCGAGGAAGCTGCGCGCATTCTGCACACCGCGCGTGAGGCCGCTTCGCAGATCAAGACTCGCTCGGAGGAACAGGCCGCGCGTCTCATGCGCGAAGCCACCGATGAAGCCCAGCGTCGGCGCGAGGAAGCCGAGGTCGAAGCGGCCCGTCGGCGGCAGGACGCTTCGAGCGACGCCGAGGCCGAGTTGCAGATGGCCAAACAGCAGGGCCGAGAAATGGTCAACGAGGCACGTGCCTACCGCGAGCGCGTCCTCAGCGAGTTGGCCCGCCGCCGCGAGCTGGCCCGCCAGCAGATCGAGCAGTTGGTGCACGGCCGCGACCGTCTGTTGCAGGCGTTCGAGCGGGCGCGGGTGGCCGCGGTCGACGTGATGGCCGAGCTCACCCCTCTCGGCGAGCCCAGCGAGTACGTCAACCTCAACCCGGTCACCGGCCCAGTGCCGCTCATGGTGCCTGCTCGCCAGCCCGTGCCAGCCCCGGCGGAGGAGGCCCCGCCGGCACCCGCGGCCGAACTGGACACCCCCGAGCCAGAGATGATCGAGCCGGAGATGATCGAGCCGGAGGCTGCGGTGGCGGGTGAGGAAGCGCTGGAGTCGATCGACGACGAGTTCGAACTCGATGACGATGCTGAACTCGATGACGAACTCGAGCTCGAACTCGACGACGAACTCGAACTCGACGAAGTTGAGCTCGACGACGATGCCGACGATGAGGTGGTGCTCGCCCCCGTCGTTGCGCTGTTCGCCGGCGAGATCGACACGTACGAGACCACCGTCGACACCGTCGACACCGACGACACCGACGAGACGGCAGTGGTCGAGGAGGCGCCCGTCGCAGAGTCCCGCGCATCGGTCGACGATCTGTTCGCGCGGTTGCGCGCCGCGCGCGCCGACGCAGTGGTGGAGCGTGCTCGCGCGGCGACGCCCCCGCCGCACGCTGTCCAGTCCGACGTCGAAACGGTTGCTCCTGCGGCGGCCGCCGATCCTGCTGCCGCCGATCCTGCTGCCGTCGATCCTGCTGCGACCCCTCCTGCTGCGACCATAGTGCCGTCGGTGTTCCAACCCTCGCCCGAGGCGCCTGCTGCGTCCGACGACCTCGACGACGACTCGCCGTTCGGCCGTCGCGACGCCGCCATCACCCCACTCATCGTTGCCGCGGCGCGCAAGCTGAAGCGGGTGCTGGCCGACGAACAGAACGACGTGCTGCACGCCCTGCGCCGCCCCGATGCCGCGCACAGCCTGCACGCACTGGTGCCTGCCGCCGGCGAGCACGTCGAGCGCTACGCCAACGCCGTCATCGAGGAACTCCGCCATGCAGCCCTGGCCGGAGCAGCGTCGCTCGACCAACGTGAGGTCGGAGCCCACGAGCGCGACATCGCCCGAGCCGATGCGCTCCAGCCGGCGCTCGAGGCGATCGCCGACGTGATGGTGCACCCGCTTCGCGAGCGGCTCGACCGTGCGGTTGCCGACGCCGAAGGTGACGCCGCCGAGCTCACCGACCATGTGCGCGGCATCTACCGCGAGTGGAAGACCCAGCGCATCGACGAACACGTCGACGACATCGTGCGT
>DMQJ01000328.1:0-296 GCA_003455715.1 Acidimicrobiaceae bacterium
CGCGGCATGGGCGCGCTGGAGTTCCGCCCGCCAGCCCGCACCATCGACGACAGCGGCCCACCCACCGCCGTGCAGTTGGCCGATCTGGTGCTGGCCGCTCGCCAGACCGTGCAGGGCCAACTCGGCGACGACGCGCTGGCTCACGACGCGCTCGAACAACTCATCCAGGTGGGCACCAGCGCCGGTGGGGCCAGGGCCAAGGCAGTCGTGGCCTACCACCCCGGCACCTCCAGGGTGCGCTCGCCCTACGGCGAGACGCTGCCCGGCTTCGAGCACTGGCTCATCAAGCTCGACGG
>DMQJ01000328.1:478-673 GCA_003455715.1 Acidimicrobiaceae bacterium
GCACTGGCTCATCAAGCTCGACGGAGTGAGTGCCGCAGGGCTCGACGGCCGCACCGACCGTCTCGGCGACAGCGCCCCCTACTGCCGCATCGAGTACGCCTACTCGCTCATGGCCCGGGCGGCGGGCATCGAGATGTCCGATTGCCAACTGTTGGCCGAGGGGCCGCGGCGCCACTTCATGACCCGCCGTTTCGA
>DMQJ01000328.1:969-3308 GCA_003455715.1 Acidimicrobiaceae bacterium
GCGCCCACAGCTACGACCAGTACCTGCAGACGGTGGCCGCGCTGGGGCTCGGCGCCAATGCGATGCAGCAAGCGTTCCGGCGGATGGTGTTCAACGTGATGGCGGTGAACCACGACGACCACACCAAGAACGTCGCGTTTCTGCGCCGCCAGGGCGAGGGGTGGCAACTCGCCCCCGCCTACGACATCACCCACTCCTACCGCCCCGGCAGCGTGTGGACCGAACGACACCTGATGGCCGTGAACGGCAAGTTCGACGGCATCACCACTGCCGACCTTTACGCGGTCGGCGAGCGCCACGACGTGCCCGGTTACCGGCGAGTGGTGCGCGAGGTGCGGGCCGCGGTCGACGCCTGGCCCGACTTCGCCGCCGAGGCCGACGTTCCTGCGGAGGCGGTCGACGTGATTCGCAACGACATCGAGATGTTCCGGCCCGCGTGATGACGGCGGGGCGCGCTGTTCGCATCATCGGCTGGGCATCGACGTCGGCGGCGACGTTGATCTTCGTGTGCGGCATGCTGCCCCGCTCGCCGTTCGCCGAGGTCAGCAACGGGTGGCTCCTTGCGGCCTCATTTCCGGCAGTGCTGCCCTTCATTGCGCTGCTGGTGACGTCGGCCCAGCGAGCCGCCGACCCGCCACAGCAACCCGATCCGACCCATGGGCTGAAGGACCAGCGGCGTTTCGCACGCCCGCAACGGATACGCCTCCGCTTCCAAGGGCGACGGTTGGGCGTGGTCATCGGAGCGGGTGTGGCCGTTGGCATCTCGTTCTTCGCCTTCATGGGCAGCTACCGCGGCGCCGTGGAACCCACCGCCGATGGTCGAGGCTACGAACGCACCGACAAGGGGGTGGTGCTCGGCCCCGCCACGCGCGACGACTACCTGGAGTTCCGTACCTCCGAGAGCAGAGTGCTGACTGGCCACTTCATGCTGTTCGGCCTCGTCGGTCTGCTCGGCGTCCCCGGGCCGGACCCCAGCCGGCCGCAGGTCCCCTGGCGCCCGACACGCGCCTACGACCGTTCCCTGCACCGCCGAACCTTCACGTCAGGCCGCCCACCCAGCAGAGGCAGGTCTGTGGCTGGTCGACCTCCGAGAGGCCGTCGCGGCTGCGCACCCCACGATCCGCCGGCCTGAGTGCCCGAGGTGGGACTCGAACCCACACGATCTTTCAATCGGAGGATTTTGAGTCCTCTGCGTCTGCCATTCCGCCACTCGGGCAAGTGACGCCCGAGAGCGTAGCGGCGACATCGGCGGGCTCCCTACTGGTTACCCGTCGGTAGCGATTTGTACCCGCGGGTAACCGTCTACGCTGGCCCGATCATGCTTGCCTTCACCTTCCCCGGCCAGGGCTCTCAGCGGCCGGGCATGGGTCGCCCTTGGGTCGACCACGACAGCTGGGAACTCGTCGACGAGGCCTCGGAGGTAGCCGAGCGCGACGTCGCTCGCCTCCTGCTCGACGCCGATGCCGACGAACTGAAGGACACCCGCAACGCGCAGCTCACCACCTTCGTCAGCAGCCTGATGGTGCTCGACGCCGTCGAGCGCCTGGGCGTCGAGCCCAGCTTCTGTGCAGGGCACAGCCTCGGCGAGTACACGGCCCTCACCGCCAGCGGCGCCCTCAGCTTCGACGACGGGGTGCGCCTCGTGTGCGAGCGGGCCGACGCCATGCACCAGGCCGGCATCGACAACCCAGGCACCATGGCAGCCGTGCTGGGGCTCGACGACGACCAGGTGGAGGTCGCCTGCCGCCGAGCCGACAGCGACGTGTGGGTGGCCAACTTCAACGCTCCGGGCCAGGTGGTCATCGCCGGATCCGCCGAAGGAGTGGCCGCGGCCAGCGCACACGCCAAGGAATTGGGGGCCAAGAAGGTGATGCCCCTCCAGGTGAGCGGCGCCTTCCACACCCCGTTCATGACCCCCGCCCGCGATCGCCTGCGCAAGGCCATCGCCGAGGCGTCGCCGCGCGACACCGAGGTGCCCGTGGTGAGCAACGTCGACTCGCTGGCTCACGCCAACGGCGCCGAGTGGAGCAGCCTGTTGTCGGCCCAGCTCAGCAGCCCGGTGCGCTGGAAGCACTGCCTGCTCACCCTGGCCGAGGCCGGGGTCACCGGCTTCGCCGAACTCGGCCCGGGTGGCGTGCTCACGGGTATGGCCAAGCGCACGGTCGAGGGCACGCGCACCATCTCCATCGCCACCCCGGAAGACCTCGAGAAGCTGCTCGAGTGGGTGAATGCCGGTTCATCTCGTGGCGCCGCCCAACACGAGGGCGAGCACCTCTTCGCCACCGAGCGGCTCGTGGTCTCCCCCCCTGCCGGCGGATTCGCTCCCCTCGGCGGCATCC
>DMQJ01000328.1:3491-6991 GCA_003455715.1 Acidimicrobiaceae bacterium
CCCTACACGACGCTCTTTCCGATCTGGCGTATTCGCTCCCATCGGCGGCATCGCCGAGGGCACGCTCATCGAGGTCGGCACGGTCATCGGCCACGTGGGCGACGCCGAAGTGCGCTCCGCCTTCGCCGGCGTCGTGCAGAGCTACATCGCGGTGGAGGGCGAGCGTGTCACGCTGCGCCAACCCATCGCCTGGCTGAGGACGGTCTGACATGCCCACCATTCCCTCCGGCGTCCGTGGCGCCGTCATCACCGGCTGGGGCACCGCCCTGCCGCCCAAGGTGCTCACCAACCACGACCTCGAGCAAACGCTCGACACGTCCGACGAATGGATCGTCGAACGCACGGGCATCCGTGAGCGTCATGTGGGCGGCACCACCGTCGGCCTCTCGGTGGAGAGCGGCCGCAAGGCACTCGACATGGCCGGCATCGACCCCGCATCCATCGACGCGCTCGTGCTGTCCACCACCACCCCCGATCGGTGCGTGCCGGCCAGTTCTGCCGCGGTGCAGCACGAGCTCGGTCTGCGCTGTGGCGCCTACGACGTGAATGCTGCCTGCAGTGGCTTCGTCTACGCGTTGGTGCAGGGCCACGGCATGATCGCCATGGGCGCCAAGAAGGTGCTCGTCATCGGCACCGACACGCTTGCCCGCATCACCGACTGGGACGACCGCAACACGGCCATTCTCTTCGCCGATGGCAGCGGTGCCGTCGTGCTCGAGGCCGTCGAAGGCCAGGGCCAGCTCATGGGCTGGGACCTCGATGCCGACGGCTCGGCCGAGCGCTTCCTCTACAGCGACATCGGTGGTTTCATCCAGATGGAAGGCAAGGAGGTCTTCCGCCGCGCGGTGCGCATCATGGTCGATTCCGGCCAGAAGTCCCTCGCCGCTGCAGGCATCACTGCCGACCAGTTGGCACTCGTCGTGCCGCACCAGGCCAACGTGCGCATCATCCAAGCGGCCATGGATCGCCTCGGCCTGCCCATCGACAAGGCCGCCGTCGTGCTCGACCGCACGGGCAACACGTCGTCGGCCTCCATCCCCCTCGCGCTCGCCGACGCCCTCGACAACGGTCGCGTACAACCCGGCGACTACGTCCTCCTCGTCGGCTTCGGCGCCGGCATGACTGCCGCCAGTGCCGTCCTGCGCTGGGGCGGCAACGCCGACGCCACGGTGCTCGCATGAGTCGCGTCGTTCTCGTCACCGGCGGTTCGCGCGGTATCGGCCTGGCGTGCGCTCAGCGGTTTGCCGCCATGGGCGACCAGGTGGCCGTCACCTACAACTCCTCTCCCCCGCCCGAGGGCTTCTTCGGCGTGCAGTGCGACGTCACCTCCGCCGACTCGGTCGACGCCGCGTTCAAGGCAGTGGAGGAACACTTCGGCCCCGTCGAGGTCCTGGTGTCGAACGCTGGCATCACCAACGACGGCCTCTTGCTGCGCATGAGCGAAGCCGACTTCACCTCGGTGATCGACGCCAACCTCACCGCAGCGTTCCGGGTCACCAAGCGCGCCAGCCAGGGCATGTTGCGTGCTCGCAAGGGCCGCATCATCCTCATGTCGTCGGTGGTGGGCCTGCTTGGCCAGGCCGGGCAAGCCAACTACGCGGCCTCCAAGGCTGGTCTGGTGGGGTTCGCCCGCTCCGTCGCACGCGAACTCGGCTCGCGTGGCATCACCTGCAATGTGGTGGCTCCCGGGCCGGTGGCCACCGACATGACCGCCGCCCTCGGCGAGAAGCGTCTCGCCGAACTCACGGCCATGGTGCCCCTCAACCGCATGGCCAGCCCCGACGAAATCGCCGGCGCCGTGGCCTTTCTCGCCTCGGCCGACGCCGCCTACATCACCGGTGCGGTCATCCCGGTCGATGGCGGTTTGGGCATGGGCCACTAACCTCTCTCATCACACATCCCATCAAGGAGACTCCCAGTGGATCAGGAACTGTTCGCCCGCTTCCGTAAGTGCGCCGTCGAGGTGCTGTCGGTGTCGGAGGATCAGGTAGTGCCCGAGGCCAAGTTCGGCGACGATCTCGACGCCGACAGCCTCGACCTCGTCGAGCTGGTCATGGCGCTCGAGGAAGAGTTCGACGTCGAGGTTCCCGAGGAAGACCTCGAGGGCGTCGAGACCGTCGGCCAGGCGTTCGACCTGGTCGTCGGCAAGCTCTGATGCGCGGCGTCGGCCGCCGGGTCGCGATCACCGGCTACGGCGTCGTCGCTCCCTGCGGAATCGGTAAAGAGGCCTTCTGGGCCGGGCTCAACGGGCCCGGCCTCAGCAGCGGCCGTTCCATCGAAGTGCCCGACTGGGACCCGTCCCCGTACTACGCCAATCCGAAGGAGTCGCGCCGCGCCGACCGTGTGGAGCAATTCGCCGTCGCCGCCGCGCAGGAGTGCTTCGAGCACGCTGGCCGCCCCGACGTCGACCCCAGCCGTTTCGGTGTGGTGGTGGGCACCGGGGTGGGCGGCCTGCGCTCCATCCAGGAGCAGATCGAGGTGCTCATCGAGAAGGGCGAGCGACGAGTGTCGCCGTTCCTCGTGCCGATGATGATGGCCAACGCCTCGGGCGCAGCCATCTCGATGCGCTACGGCCTGCAGGGCCCCAACGAAACCATCTGCACCGCCTGCGCGGCCGCCACGCATGCCATCGGCTACGCCGCCCGGCTCATCGCCTGGGACATGGCCGACGCAATGGTGACTGGCGGCAGCGAGAGCGCCGGATGCACCATCGGCACGTCAAGCTTCGGCAACATGACCGCGCTGTCCAGCAGCGGCCACAGCCGGCCGTTCTCACCCGAGCGCGACGGTTTCGTGCTCGGCGAGGGCGCGGGCATCCTCATGCTCGAAGAGTGGGATCGTGCTGTGGCGCGCGGGGCCACCATCGTCGGCGAGGTGTTGGGTGCTGGCAGCAACGCCGACGCCCACCACATCACGGCACCCGCCCCCGGTGGCACCGGAGCCATCGCGTGCATGAAGTTGGCACTCGCCGACGCCGGGCTAGAGCCCGGCGACATCCGCCACATCAACGCCCATGGCACCTCCACGCCGCTCAACGATGCCGCCGAGTCGGCGGCCATCACCGCGGTCTTCGGCGCCGGTGCCGTGCCGGTCACCTCCACCAAGGGGGTCACGGGTCACGCGCTCGGCGCGGCAGGGGCACTCGAGGCGGTTGCTGTGTTGCTGTCGATGGAGAAGGGACTCATCCCTCCCACGGCAGGCACCACCCAACTCGACGAGGGTTTCGACATCGATGTGGTACTCGGCCAGGCTCGCCCCTGGACCCCGGGCCCGGCGATGAGTAACAGCCTCGGCTTCGGCGGTCACAACGGCTCCATCATCCTCGGCCCTCCGGTCTGAGCCAACTGCAGCCTCAGCGGTCAGGGCGCTGGCAGCCCGTTGACACCAGGCAGGCCATTGGGCCCGTTCGCGGTGGCACCGGTTCCGCCGAGGCCACCGCTCCCGCCCGGCCCACCGGCGCCCCCACTACCTGGGGTTCCCGTACCGCTGCCTGCAGGACC
>DMQJ01000474.1 GCA_003455715.1 Acidimicrobiaceae bacterium
ACGCTCTTCCGATCTTTGAGACACCCCGGAAGCGTTCGGGTCAGCCAGCTGAGGGCGCGAGTGCCCGCACCGCGTCCCAGTGCTTCAGGTCGGGGTCGAGCGGCAGGATGGCCAGCGAGGTGGTGGTCACCCCGTTGGCGAAGTAACGGTCGATGGTGGCCCGGCAGTGTTCGGGCGTGCCGTGCACCACCAATTCGTCCACCAGGCTGTCGGGGATTGCCGCCAGCGCGGCCTTGCGGTCGCCGGCCTTCCACGCGTCCCACATGGGCTGCAACACATCGCCACGTCCGAGCCAGCGGTGGAACTCTGCGTACACCGGCACGTTCAGATACGCCGCAATAGCGAACTTGGCCGCAGCACGCACCACGTCGGCGTTGTCGCTCGGGCAGCAGAACACGCGGCAAACGATCTCCTTCGGCGTGCCCCCCGCCGCGTCGTGCACCACACCCGCCACCTTGCTCACGTCGTCGGCCGACAGCCAGTTGATGATCGCGCCGTCGCCCTCGCGTGCGGCCAGGCGCAGCATGCCTTCGCGCAGCGCTGCAACCAGGATGGGCGGCTGCTGCTCGGGGCGCACGCCCAGCCGGAACCCGTTCACTTCGAACGTGTCGTACGCCTTGGCCACCTTCTCGCCGCTCAGCGCGTCGCGCAGGAAGCGCACCACATCGCGCACCTTCTTGTAGGGCTCCACGAACGGCACCCCGTTCCACCGCTCGACGATGACATTGCTGCTGCTGCCGATGCCGATCGCAAACCGACCCGGCGCGGCGTCGGCCAGCGACGCCACGCTCTGCGCGAAGCACGCTGGCGAGCGGGTGTACGCCGGGATGATGGCGGTACCAAGGCGAAGGCGCGGCTCCCACGCCGCAGCCATGGCCAAGGGGGTGAACCCGTCGGCACCGTCGCTCTCCGCCGACCAAATGTCGGTGTAGCCGAGGTCGGCCAACTCGGCCAGCTTGTCGCGATGGCTGTGCAACGGGCCGGGCAGGGGCACGGTCATGCCGGGTCGGCGGGGCATGGGGCTGGGCGTGGTGGTGTCGCTCATGCCTCAACCTTTCCAGAAACGGACGATGCAACTCTGACTGGCGGTGGCCATCAGCGTTCCGTCCTCCGCGAACATGTGCACCAGCCCGTGACCGAACCCACGCTCGACGGCATGCACCCGGATGTCGAGCAGCACCCATTCGGTGGGCACCAGGTGCACGACGCGCAGGGTGTTGTCGAGGCTGTTGCCCCCACCGCGCACACCAAGTGCCTGCCCGACGCCCATCGGCACGAAGTCGCCCAAAATGGCCAGCGCTGCCGCGTCGACACCTTGAATCACGTCGGGGATGCGCGCCCACATCAACGTCTGGCCGTCGCTCGGCGTGCCGTCGAGTTCTTCCCACGGCTTCCCTTTGGCGATGCGCTGCTCGAGCCGGTCGTTGATGGTGCCATCGACCGGCGCGCGGTGGGTGCGACCGAAGCACTGGTCGGGCGGTGGCACATCGGGCATCGCCTCGAACTGGCCCGACACCTCCAGCGGCCGGTGCCCGAGCGCCGCGTTCACGGTGAGGATCTCACGGTTGCCCACATGGCACACGGCGCGAGCCTGGGTCATCTGGTGGCCTTCCACGGCGAGCGTCACGTCGATGTCCATCACCTCGCCCGGCTTGGCGTAGCTGAGGTACTGGGCGGTGGCCCACACTGTCTGGCGGCCGCTGGTGCCCTCCATCGCGGAGATCGCGGCGCCGAGACCCGACCCGCCGAACAGGAAGTTGCCCGTGGTGCTGATGGCGTTGGTGACCTCCAACGACCAGCGGAACGGATTGTGGCTCTGTTGGAGCCCGAGGAATGCACGACTGTCCATGGCGACCTCCGACTCTACGGGGGGTCTTCTACGATGGGCCGATGGAGACGTGTCCCGCGGTCCCCTCGGCGCGCCGCCGTCGTGCCCGGGCGGCGTTGGTGGCAGCACTCGTTGCGTCTGCCTGCAGCACAGGTGGTCCGACGACCGGCGATCCATCGACGACCCGGGCCACCGTCGACCCGCCGTCCGCCGAGACATCGACGACCCTGCCGCCAGGCGAACTCACGGTCGACCCCATCGACGAACACCTCGACGAGCGGGGCGCGCTCACCTTCGACGGCGCCCTTGCCCTGTTCGCCGCCACCTTCGCGCCCCTGCCAGACATCGAGCCAGCCTCGCAGCCAGCCGTCGATGCCGACACGGCGATCATCGATGTGCTGCAGGCGCGTCGCAGCGACCTCACGGCGGCCCAGCGCGAGATACTCGATGCCGTCATCGGCACCGCACTCCCGCGAGTGGCGCCACCAGGCGACGCCAGTGGGCTGCTTCATCGCCCGCGCGGCGAGCGCGCCGATCTCGCTCGGCCCATCATCGACGAAGCTGTCGGCTACTTCTCCGCACGACTCGGACGCACCCTCGCCGTACCGGTGGAACTCCTTGAGCTCCCGCTCATCGGCCCGGGAGGGGTGCGTCACTTCTCCGACATCGGCAACGCCGCCGCAGCGACGCCGTACTACGAGGCGGGCACCGGCGCCTATCTGGAGTGCGTGATCCGTCTCAACACCGACGCCGTGTACCAGGCAGCGATGTTCCGCTCACAGATCTCCCACGAGGTCTTTCACTGCTTTCAGAACGCCGCGCTTGGCGTCGACTCGTCGGTGCCGCTGTGGGTGAAGGAAGGCCAGGCAGCGTGGGCCGGAGAAGAGTTCGCCGGCGGAACATCGCAGTCGGCCACATGGTGGGGGCGCTGGATCAACGAACCGCACCGGCCCATCAGCCGCCGGTCGTACGACGCCATTGGCCTGTACAGCCTGCTCGCAGCGGTAGGCGCCGACCCGTACACCGTCATCGACCCACTGCTCGACAACCCCGACCTTGCGTTGGTGCGGTCAGCCGGCGGAGCACGACTCGATCACGTCTGGGGACTGCATTACGCAAACGAGCCGTCATGGGGCGATGCGTACACGGTGCAGGGGCCTGCCGCACCGAGCACCCAAGCGTTTCGGCACCGAGTGTTCATGGCGGAAGGTGGTGGCACGGTGCGCTTCTCCGTGCGGCCGCCACTTCCCGACGAAGGTGCGCAGGTGTACGACCTCACCGTGTCGGGCGACGTCATCACCGTGCGGGCCGATGGCGGCCGCGGCGGAGTGCGCTTCGATGACGGCACCGAGGTGCGTTTCGACGTCACCGCCCAGGCCGAGCTGTGTCTGCGACCCGAGGGGTGCGAGTGCCCGAGCGGCAGCAGCGTCGCCACGCCGCTCGCCTCGCCCGACGCGTTCGTCGCCATCGGCCCGGGACCCACTCCGACGATCAGCGGCCAGTCGCTCGACGAGTGGTGCGACGAACCTGCCGACACCACTGCCCCACCCGCCACCGATCCCCCTTCCGAGTGCCATGTCGGCACGTGGGAGAGCACCACGCTCACGTTCCCCTCCATTCCCGGGCTCGACGCGGAGTTCGCAGGAGGCGACGGCATCGTGGCCGAGTTCCGCGCCGACGGCACCGCCCGCGTCAACTACGACCTCATGACTCCAGCAACCGCGGTGCCGGTGGGGGCGGGGGCGCCGCCCATCGTGGTGACGGTGACATTCCTTGGTGTGCTCGACGGCAGGTGGGCGGCCGTCGAGGGCGGCACCTTCACGGTCACCGGCAACACCGCCGCGGTGCGAGTGCTGGCCACATCGGCGCTGGGTGGCACCGAGAGCACGGTGATCGATGAACCGCTCTCCGGACTCGTCGGCCCCTCTGGCGCCGTGTACACGTCGAGTACCTGCACCGACGAACTGCTGCAACTCACCAATGCCTACCCGGGCGGCGTGATGACCCTCACCTTCCAGCGCACCGATTGAGCTTGCCGCAGTAGAGTGCGGCCCATGGGGGAAACACCGTGGTTGGGTGACGCATGTTCGCTGGTCGACGAGTTCCGGGCGGGCCGACGGTCGCCGCTTGAGGAGTTGCAGGCCACGTACGACGCCATCGACGCCAGCAACCTCAACGCGTTCTGTTACACGCCGCGAGAAGAAGCCGAAGCAGCGGCCCGCACCGCCGACGTCAGCAAGCCTTTCGGTGGAGTGCCCATCGGGGTGAAGGAACTCGACCAGGTGCTCGGCTGGCCCGACACGCACGCCTCGGTGCCGTTGAAAGATCACGTCGCGTCATACACAGGCACGATGGTGCAGCGCATCCGCGACATCGGTGGGGCGGTGCTTGCCGGGCAAACCACCGCCAGCGAGTTCGGTGGGGTGAACCTCACGCGCACCCTGCTGCACGGCACCACGCACAACCCGTGGCAGCACGGGCGCACGCCGGGCGGCAGTAGCGGCGGC
>DMQJ01000250.1:0-4307 GCA_003455715.1 Acidimicrobiaceae bacterium
TCTTCCGATCTGTCGGAGATCGTGGTGTCCACCGGATCCGGTGCCGACTCGACGCCGATCGTGGTCTCCGTTGCGTCGTCCTGCGCAGGCAACGTGATGTCGGGCTGGTTCACCGGTGTGCTCGGATCGTTGAGGCGAACGCCTCCGGCGTATGCAGCACCCGTGATGCTGCCAAGAGCGACGGCGGTGATGCCGATGACTTTCCAGCGGTTCGGGATCATGGGGTACTCCTCGGGGTAGTGGGTTGGTGAGTGTCAGCATGAAGGGCGGGGCTGAAGCCTTCGTGAGCCGTTGATGAGATCTTTCTCATCTCCGACCGGCCGCCTGCTGAGCACTGGCCAGCCAGCGCTCGGCCAGATCGATGAGGTGCACCGTTGCTGCTTCCCAGTTCGGGTCTTGCACGCGGTGCGGGCCAGACAGCAGCGACACCACGACAGCGGCCGTGCGGTAGCGAAGGTCGGCCGGCGAATACTTGAGATCGAACGACGCCAGGTACTCGGCGCCCACCTCGTTGATGCGAGCCGACCGCTCAGGGTCGCCTGCGGCGAGCACCGACAGGTGGCCGAGGAGACAACCGAGGTCGTCGAGGCGATCGCCGGGCCCTGCACCGTCGACGTCGAGCAGGCCGGTGATGGACGGACCGTCGACGATCAGTTGGGCCTCGTAGAAGTCGCCATGCACCGGCACCGTCGGACCGACTCCAGCCTCGGCTCGGATGGTGGCCGCAAGAGCGAGCACACGCTGTGCGTGCTCGGGAACGATGGCCGCGGCGACGTCGGCGTAATGGTCGACACGTTCGAGCCATGACGACCGCCAGGGGCTGTCGATCAGTTGCTCCGGGAGGCGATCCAACATGGCGAGGATGGCAGCGCCCGGTGGGACCGGCGCGTTGCGGAAGATCGCATCCCGCAGGGTGGGTCCCGGCAACGACTGAAGCACCAGCAGGCCGTCGTCGGTCCACCCGAGGCTGTGCGGCGCGGGCACGTCGTTGGCCACGAGCAACCGGTGCCGCTGATGCAACTGCTCGACACGCTTCGGCCGCAGCACCTTCACGAACACGCGGCCCTTCGGGCCCCGCACCTCGATGACGGCGCGACGGCGAGGGCGGTAAGCGCGCACGATGCACCGCACCGGGCCGCCGCCAAGGCCCAGATCGCTCAACAGCTCCGCCATCGCCGTCTCGTCGTTCGCCTTCGCAAGGCCGGGCAGATCGGGATCGAACGGAAACCGCCAAACGGCCACCGCGCGACGGCCATCGTCGAGGTGCAGCGTTCCGTCGGGCAGGCTGCCGGTGCACGCCGCGAAGGTTTCGTCGGTCACCGAGCCGTCAGGCCACGCCACCGTGGCTCGATAGGCGGCCACCACACCTCCGCGCGTCTGGCGTGCCACTTGCGTGGCGAGCGACGTGCGCAGGCGGCCACCTGCTGCGGCCACGGCCGTGCCGAGAAAGCCACGTTGAGCGCCACCGAGCAACAGCGCCGTATCAATCGCGGCGTCAGCAGCGGTCGAAGAGGGCGCGCTCGCTTTCACTCAACGGATCGTACGACGCAGGAATGTGGCCGTCATGAGAGGGGGATGAGGATGTTCTCATGAATCCGGCAAGGCAGGGCCCTGTCGCCGCGGACGGTGATCTAGACGGCGGTGGAAGGCTCCGCGAGGCGCACGGCGAATCGTTCGGCCAGTCGGCCGAGCATCGCGACCGTTGCACCGGCCATGACGATGAGAATGCGGAGGAGCCAGCGTTCGAACGAGAGTCGAGCAGCGGCATCTTCCGCCCGCTCGAGTACGTCGGACGCTGCGGTCTCCAGCGCATCGAAGCTCGGCCCCAGCGCCTCGATGCTGTCGACCACCGCTTCCATACGGTCGGCGAGTGCCGTCAGCGACGCCTCCGCCGCTTCGAGTTCGGCGGACGCCGCAGTGAGCCGATCGCCCAGCACGGTGAGCTGGTCGCTGAGCGGCCCGAGCCCGTCAGCCAGGCGGCGCAGGTCTTCGGCCAGGCTGTCGGAGTCGCCCGGGATGAGGCGTTCGATCGCATCGACCAGCCCGGCCAGGTCGTCGCTGATGCCCGCCGCTCCGGTGGCGAGTTCAGCAAGATTGGTGGACGCGGCTCCGCCCACCTCGGTGAGCACGTCGCGGCTGATGCCGAGCACCTCGTTGGCCACTTCAAGGCTGCCCACCAACTCTCCAGCCAACTCGCCCACGTCGGAGGCGAGTGCCGCCAATGGCTCGACCGCCTCGGCGATGAGTTCGGCCGACTGCCGCGTGGCGATCAACCCGTCGTCGTAGGTCTTCGCGACCCGCTGCACGAGCATCAGCGCCACCACGGTGGCCACCAGCGAGCCCACCATCACCACCCTGCTCAGCAGGATCGTCCTCTTGGTCCAGTCCATCTGCACAGCTTGCCAAGTCGTCGCACCCCGCCGTGTCACATCGAATCCGCAAGCCGCTGCGGGTTTCGCGCGACACCTTCGGGTCGAGTCGGGCCCGGGTCGGAGGGTGGTGACGGCGACGCGCGAAGCTCGCACGGCTCGCCGCTACCGAAGGAAACCGCCATGCCAGCACTTGCACCGAACTCCACCGTCGCCGTCACCGGTGCCGCCGGCTTCATCGGAGGATGGGTGGTGCGCGACCTGCTCGACCGGGGGCACCGAGTTCGGGCATGCGTTCGCGACACGGCAGACGACACCAAGGTGGGGTTTCTGCGAGCGATGCCCGCCTTCGCCTCGGGTCGACTCACCCTCCATTCGGCCGATCTCGACCAGCCTGGCTGCTTCGACACCGTGTTCCACGGCTGCGACGGTGTGGCTCATGTGTCGCACGTGAGCACCTACGACGACGCCGAGTACGTGCAACGAACCTGCGACCACATCATCGCCAGCGTCGAGCGCTCCGGCAGCGTGCGTCGGGTGGTGGTGACGTCGAGTGTTGCGGCAGTGATCTCTGAGGCCGACATCACCGAACTGGTGCGTCGGCCCATCTGCGACGAAGACCGGTACCCCGACGAGTCGAACCCGAAGCGCACCCCTGCACGCGGGCAGGGGTATTCGATCGGCAAGGTCATCGCCCAGCGCGCGTTCGCCGACGCCGCGGCCGACAGCCCCACCGGTTGGGACGCCATCACCGTGTGCCCAGCCGACAACGTGGGGCCCATCCAGTCGGCGCACCAGCAGCGAGGTGGCCCGTGGCAACAGCTGATCGCGCAGATGCTGCGCGGGCGGTGCGAGATCTTCCAAGGCACCGGCCCGTATCGGCCGTGGATGACTGTCGATGTGCGCGACGACGCGGCATGCCACGCGGGGCTCCTTGAGAGCGAACACGTGGCCAACGGCGAGCGCTACATCGCCTGGTCGACTGAACGTCGCAACTACGAAGACGTCGTGGCCACCATCGACCGGGTGCTGCCCGAGTTGCGCCACGACCCAGGGCCGATCGTCGACAACACACCCGAACGGCACAAGGCCCGGGAAGCCGAGTTCCGCTCCATCTGGGCCGGTTGCGAACTCCGCAACGATCGCATCAAGGCGGCCATTCCCATCGTGTTCCGACCGCTCGACGTGTCGATCCGCGACTGCGTCGAGTCGCTCATCGCTGTGGGTGGCGTTCAGCCCCAGCGACGCCCCGAGTAGGTCGGTGCGCGAGCAGCGCTCGTGCACGGTTGCCGGGTCAGTCCGACGCGGCCACGCCGCCGAGCCACTCGTCGATGGCCTCCCATTGTTCGTACAACCAGGTCTCGCGCTCGGGCATGGGCGGCACGTCTTCGGCAGGCACCCGCCAGATGCGAATGCGGATGGTGTGATCCATCGGAACGTTCTTCCAGATGTCGCGGGCCGATGACAGGCGCTCGAGCCCGGCGTGACCGACGAACACCACCATTGCAGTGGGCGCGGCGTCGATGGCTGTCGACACACCGAGCACTTTCGGTGGCAGGAGTCGCTCGAGGTTCTCCGCCCGGTCGGCGAGGTCGGAACGCCCGATCTGCTCGAGCTTGGCAATGGCCTTCTCGCGCCGACCCTCGGTGAAGTTGCCTCCTTCGGGGAACAGCACGAGGGCATCGCGGGCGTCGGCCTCGCGCGCCATCCGAGCGATCGCCGCAGTGACGAGGTCGCCAGCGCGGCCGGTGCTGGGCACGAACGCCGCACCAACGCGGTTGAGCAACACGTCGATGGTGGGGTCGAGCTGCAGCAGGTCTTTCAAGACGATCTTCGGGCGACGAGGCGGGTCGCCGTTGAGCACGGCGTTCACCAGCAGCAGCGAGTCGCCCGCCCCGGCGTGGCGGCTGAACACAAGAGCCGGCCGCGCGGCGTCGT
>DMQJ01000250.1:4387-9420 GCA_003455715.1 Acidimicrobiaceae bacterium
GCGGGGGGGGCGGCCGGCCCCCCCCCCCCCCCCCCCCCCCCCCCCCCCGCCCCCCGCGGGGGGGCGGGCCCCGCCGCCGCGGGGGCGGGGGGCGGGCGGGGGGGCGCGGGGCGCGCCCCCGCGGGGCCCCCCAACAACAAACAACAGCAAGAGGGGGAGCGGGGCGCGCCCAACCGGGCACCGCAAACCCCCCGCGGGGAGCCGGTGGTGGACGGCCATCGACCGCTCCCCACGAAGCCGCCATCCGAACCCGAAGCCCACCCAGAGGACGAAGAGCGAAGCCAGCATCACCACCTCGAGCGCGAGGAACAGCATGGCGAACCAGGCGAGGCGCAGCACTCGCCAGCGGCCCGGCACATAGCGCGAGACGAACGCAGCGATGAGGAGCCACAGCGGCAACAGGCCGAGCACCCACACGAAGACCAGCACGAGCGCGGGCACTGTGATGATCCGTCGGAGGATCGTGTACCGAAGCAGCAGTTTCATTCAACGGCTTCTTTCCCGGCACGCACGGTGTCGAGGTAGACGGACGTGGCTTCGTGTGCGGCGCGGATGAGGTCGCCCGTGTCGTCCATGCTGCGCCACGCCAACTGGCGGCGGTCGTCCATTGCCAAGCGGTGACCGCTCGGCAGGACATGGACGTCGATGTCGTCGCCGATTCCGGCCAGGTAGGTGGCGAAGCGATGGCGTCGGGCAATCTCGAAGGCGACGAGCGGCGCCTGGTGCAAGCGAGTGGGCACCGGGAGCGCTTGCTCGATGCGGCCGACCTGCAGGACGTACACCTCGGTGCAGCCCATCGCCACCGCCCGATCGAGCGGGATCGAGTTCACCAACCCGCCGTCGTAGTAGTGGCGACCGTTGAGTGCGACGGGCGGCAACAAGCCGGGGATGGCGCAGGAGGCCAACAGCGCATCGACGAGCGGCCCCTCGGTGAACCAGTGCTCGGATGCATCCTCGATGCAGGCAGCGACGCAGTGGAACTCGACAGCAAGGTCGGCGAAGCGTCGGTTGGGCAGTGCAGCCAGCGCGTCCCGCAACCCGTCGGATGAGAACAGCGACGAACGGCGACCGATGAACGAGCGAACCCGATCGAGCACGGTGGCGTCGGCGATCACCGACGACGCACGGGTCTCCCAGAACGTCTGCAACGCCTGCATGCCGGCGATGGTGGGGTCGGCAGCGAACCAGGCTCCGTTGACGGCCCCGATGGAACACCCCACCACAAGGTCGGGCACCACACCGTGCTCGGCAAGTGCCCGCAGCATGCCCACTTCGACCGCACCCCACTTGCCTCCACCGCCGAGCACGATGCCGACGCGAGGGCTTGAGGTCGTGCCAGTGGAGGCCGGATGGAGCACGGCCGCAGAGTATCGAACGCTCGGGTCGGCGCCAGCCAGTGTCAGGCGGCGTGCACGCCGAACTTCGGGTAGTCGTTCTGCACCATCGCGGTGTACGCCCACACGCGGTAGTAGTAGTTGCTCACCTGGATGAGGAAGCGCCGCATGCCCTGGGGCCATGCCCCAGTGAAGAGCACAGCGAACCAGCCGATGAAGGCCACGAGGCCGGCGGCGATGAAGTAGATCGCGAGAACGATGTAGTGAGGGATGGCCTTGAAGATGTTCAGTGCAGCACCACGTCCAACCACTTCGGGCACAGGCGGCAGCGTGAGGCGCACAGGAGGGTAGGCGCCATTGTCGACGGCATCGTTGTTGAAGTCGAACGGCGGGTACACCTCGGAGAAGCCGAACAGGAAGCCACTGGCGCGGGTGTTGTAGCGCTCGTGCATCGCCATGATGCCGTACATGCCTGGGTGGAGGCGGCCAGTGGCGATGAACATCACCCAGTACACGAGGAAGACGACTTGGGCGAGGATGCGCAGGCCGTACAGCACGATCATGTGCGGGATGACGAGCACCCAGTTCACGAGCGGACGCCAGCGCGTCACCTCGTAGGGCGAGTCGACCACCAGGTAGGTGTCGACGGTGGAGGTGGATGTGTCGGTCATGAGGTGTCCTCCCGCTGCGCAGCACGGTGGGCATCGACGGTGTGCGGCACGATCATCCTATTCCCACCGAACGAACGCTGTGGGTGGCCACGACACTGGCGTTCCACCACCTTGAGCGTTATGCTCCCGGCCACGGGAGGGCTAATGGACGACTTTGCGCCAGGCTCTGATGAGTTCACGACGTCGCAGACCAAGGCGGCCTTCGATGCTGCGGTCACCGAGTTGATGGCGCACAGCCCCGTGCCGATGTGGATCTTCGAGCAGTCCACGCTGCGCTTCCTGGCCGTGAACGAGTCCGCCGTGTCGTTGTACGGCTGGAGCCGTGAGGAGTTCGCAGGCATGACCATCGCCGACATTCGTCCACCGGGCGAGGTCGCGGCGCTACGCGAGCACCTCAGTGACGCTGAGGTCGATGAGACGTTCCACGACTCGGGTCTGTGGCGACACCTCACCAAGGACGGTCGGCTGCTGACGATGCACATCACGTCGTACCACTTGCGACTGCTCGGCCGACATGTCGTGATGGTTGCCGCGCTCGACCAGACTGCCGTGGATCACGCGACCCGGCGCACCGCCGCCCTGTATCGACTGGGGCAGTTGGCCGACCTGAGCGACACCGCAACCTTTCTCGATGGGGTCGCCGACGTGATCGGGCAAGCGCTCGATAGCACACACGCAGCGCTCTTCCTCATCAACGACCAGCAGCCGGGCCAGCTCACAATGGCGTCGGCAACGTCGCCGTGGCGCGACCAGCTGACGGCAGAGGTCGGCGATGCAATTTCGATTGATGAGGCGAGCGTGTGGTCCGGGGCACGCGTGCGCCGTGACGCCTTCATCGACAACGAGGCAACGGGCAACCAGCAACTGGCCTCCGACTTTCGGGCCGACGACCTCCTCCGCGCCGCCGTGGTGCCCACGCTCAGAGGCGATCAGGCCGCCGCACTCGTGGCCGTCGCCAACAAGCCTGGCCGCTACACGGCCGACGACGTGGAGACTGCTCGGTCGTTGGGCGACATCGCCCTTCATCTCTTGGAAGGCAAGCGGGCGCACGATGGCCAACGTGCGGCGCTGCACCGTTACGAGCGTGCCGCTTGGGCGGCGGTGGAGGCACTCGCTCGCGCCACCGAAGCGCGCGACCCATACACAGCAGGGCATCAGCATCGGGTCGGCGTCCTCGCTTCGCACATCGGGAATCGGCTCGGGCTGCCGCAGGGCGAAGTGGATGGCTTGCAGGTGGCTGGCGCCCTCCACGACCTCGGCAAGATCGCCATTCCGGCCGAGATCCTCACCAAGCCGGGACGGTTGAGCGAGGTGGAGATGGCGCTCGTTCGTACGCACACCGACATCGGCGGTGACATCCTCCGCGAGATCGACTTTCCATGGCCGGTGCGCGATGTGGTGACGCAACACCACGAACGGCTCGACGGGAGCGGGTACCCGGCGGGCCTCAGCGGCGACGAGATCTGCCTCGCCGCACGTATCGTCGGCGTGGCCGACGTGGTCGATGCGATGACGTCGATGCGACCGTATCGATCTGCGGTCGGGGTCGATGCCGCCATCGCCGAACTCATGAACCACCGGGGCGTCCTGTATCAGTCCGACATTGTCGACGCCGCGGTCGACGTGCTGCACGAGTTCGGAGGCGTGCCGCCGCATGTACCTGCTGCGGTGCTCGTGAGCTGAGTCGGCTCAGCCGCTCAACGACTCGACGAAGCGGGCGAGTTCGTCCGGAGCGATTCGACCAACCTCCTCAGCGGCAGGAAAGCTGCCGCCGACTACATCGGCTCGAAACGCGCTCAGGGCACGGACGCGCTCGTCGGCGATCTGACGTTGGAGTGACGCCACGTCGCCGTACGAGCGGGCATGGCGCGGCACTCGGGAACTCTCGCCCACGATGTCGGACTGGAACAGGAACATCACGTCGGCGTGCGGCCCCGACCCGAGGGAGATGGTGGCCATGCTCGTGCGCGGAGTGATTTCGGCCAGCACGTCGGCGGCGATGAGTTCGCACTCCACTGCGAACGCGCCGGCTGCTTCAAGCTGTTGGAACTGGCGCCACAACGACGCCGCCTCGGCGGCGGTGCGACCGACCGTGCGCACGCCACCCAGCTCATTGGAGCGCTTGGGCACGAACCCGAGGTGACCCATCACTGGCACGCCCTCGTCGGCAAGCAGCCTGACAGCGTCGAGTCGGCGAGCGGTGATGACCGCGTCGGCCCCAGCGCTGAGTGAACGGAACGCCGTGGCGAGCAGGTCGTCGAGGGTGATCTCGCCGCCAAAGTCGATGGCAGCGGTGACGAAGAGTCGGCTCGAGCCGCGGCGCACGTCGGGCACGGCAGCCGCGAGGCACACCACCATGTCGATACCTGCAGCCTCCGCCGCTGCGGCTTCCTCTGCCGTGCCGGCGGTGACCTGCACATACCGGCGGCCGGTGCCCTTGAGCCCGGTGATGGAGGCGACGGTGACCGTGCGATCGGCGTCGCGTCCGTTGAAGTCGAGAATGCGAGTCATCGTCGATGATCGTGTCAGCCGCCGGTGGCAACGCGCTCGAGGTTGGCGACGCTTTGCTCCAGCATTGCAACCGGCACGATCGGCCAGGTGCGTCCGGCGGCCCGCAACGCCTCGACGATGTTGCTCCAGTCGCAGTAGTTGGTGACATCAGTGGTGTGGTCGTCGACCGGGTCGAGCTGCCAGCCGTACACATGGCCGAGCGGTGGTTGATCGACGGCTCCGATCGTCCACTCCACAAGACGACCGGGCACCAGCTGAGTGACGGTGTTGCGCACGGTGTACTTGCCCAGACCTGGAATGTCGTTCAGCGGGGCGCGGTCCATCGCCATGTCGAACGTGTCGCCGACTGCCGTGACAGGACGCGCATCAGGAGCGGCCGCGAGCATGCCCGAGCCGTCGATGCGCACATGTCCAGCAGGGTCGCTGACGATTGCGTAGATGACCTCGGCAGACGCGGCGATACGAAGGGTGACGGCGACTCGTTCAGCAGACATAGGGGCCACCGTACCCCGCCGTG
>DMQJ01000250.1:9704-9867 GCA_003455715.1 Acidimicrobiaceae bacterium
GGAAGGTCCGCGGGTGCGGTGGCGAGGGCGGCGCCGCGGGCGAAGGCGCGTTCGTTGAGTTCCACCAGGTTGCTCTTGGCGCCGAGTGCGGAGCGGATGGTGGCGAGGAAGGTCTCAGGAGGGGACAGGTGGGTAGCGCCGCACAGTGCCCCGAGGGCCCCCA
>DMQJ01000037.1 GCA_003455715.1 Acidimicrobiaceae bacterium
GGGCATGGTGGGGGGCATGGTGGCTCAGTATCCGGGGGCGTTGGGGCGGATGCGCGGGATGGGGAGAGCTTCGCGCGGCGTGGCCTCGGGGCGGCGAGTACCTCGCGGCGGCCAGTCGCCACCCATCGCAGTGCTCAGCACCTCGTCGGTCTCGGTGGGCTGCGCACCAACCTCGTCGCTCACCGGCACCGGACCGTCGACGATGTGGTTGGTCAGCGCGCCCAGGCCCTCGACCTCCACCGTCACCACGTCGCCCGGGTACACGGTGCGGCTGATGGCCGGGGTGCCGCTGAGGATGACATCGCCGGGCACGAGGGTGATGAGGCGGGCGATGTCGGCCACGAGGTAGTGCATGTCCCACGCCATCGTGTCGGTGTTGTCGTCCTGCTTCACCTCACCGTTCACGATGGTGCGGATGCGCTTGTTGCGAAAGTCCCAATCGGTCACCAAGCCCGGCCCGAGAGGGCACAGCGTGTCGGCGCCCTTCACCCGCAGCATCGAGCCGCTGTCGGTGTCGCGGAAGTCGTGCAGGCCGTAGTCGTTGGCCACCGTGTAGCCGGCGATGTAGTCGCCCGCTTCGGCATGGCTGATGTTGCGGCACGTGCGGCCGATGACGATGGCGATCTCGCCCTCATAGTTGAGCCACTTGCAGTTGCTCGGCCGCACAACGCCCGCCTTGTGCGCATTGAGCGCGCTGATGGGCTTGTGGAAGTAGGTGGGTGCGGGCGGCAGCGTGACCCCGAACTCGCTCACCCGGCTGACGTAGTTGAGGTGAACGCAGATGATCTTCGTCGGCTCCACCGGAGGCAGGTGAACGGCATCATCGACACTGACGGTGCGCCCGTCGCGAGCCACAAGCGTGTCGACGCCGTCGATCTCCTCGCGGACCATCACGGTGGGGTACCCGTCGAGCAGAATCCTTCTGATGTCGGCCATGGCCTTCCCTTCGGTCGGGCACGAGTGCCGACGGTCACAAGTTGTTTGGGTCCGAACTATAGTGCCGAGCCATGACGCACTTGAAGGGGTTCATGTTCCCCCGCACCGAGCACGGCCACTCGGGCATCCTCCCGCACATGCCGTGGCATTACAGCGGCGACCTGCTGACGGTGGAGTACCGCACCGACCCCGCCCGGGTGCGTGAGCTGCTGCCCGAGCCGCTCACCCTCGTGCCCGACGACATGGACCCTGGCGCAGTGGCGATGATCTTCGCCGACTGGCAGAGCTGCGGCGACGACTTCAGCGAACTGATGGACCCTGTGCGCGCCCAGTACAAGGAGGCCTTCCTCGTCATCCGCTGCATGTACAAGGGCACGGTCTACAGCCGCTGTGCCTACATCTGGGTCGACAAAGACTTCGCCCTCGTGCGTGGCCACTTCCAGGGCTACCCGAAGAAGCTCGGCAGCATCTGGCAGACCCGCCCGGTCACCGTCGGCAAGGCCGGCCCGCGCGTGGCACCGGGCGGCAAGTTCGCCGGCACCGTCGCCTACCACGACCGCCGCATCGTCGACATGCGCGTCACCCTGCGCGAACCCAGCGACACCAACGGCTTCGTCAACGGCCACCCGATGATCCACTCGCGCTACATGCCACGAATCGAGGGCGACCGCGACAGCTACCACGAGTTGGTCACCATGAGCGGCCGCGATGTGGAGCTCGGGCAGGCGTGGCGTGGCGACGGTGAGATCGAACTGATGCCCAGCCCGGTGGAGGAGATCAACCGCCTCGAAGTGCGCGAGGTGATCGGCGGCTACTTCCGCTCCGTCGGCACCACGTTCGCCGGTGGCACCACACTCGAAACCATGGAGGGATGATCATGAGCGCCGGACCCGACCTCGACATGGATCTCGGCCCCGACGACCTCGACATCGTCGACCCCGACAGTTACCTCAACGGCTTCCCGCACGCCACCTTCAAGCGCCTGCGCGACGAAGACCCCATCAGCTGGTGGGAGGAACACGACGGCGGCAAGGGCTTCTGGGCGGTCACCCGCTACGACGATCTGCTCTACGTGAGCCAGCACGTCGAGCTGTTCTCCAGCGCGCAGGGCGTCACCCTCGAGGAGATCGAAGGCGAAGACTTCCACCTGCGCCGCAACATGCTGGAGTACGACCCGCCCGAGCACACCCGCTATCGCCGCCTGGTGAGCAAGCCGTTCAGCCGCCGTGAGGTGTATGGCTACGAAGACGGCATCCGCGACCTTGCCCGCAGCGTGGTGCTGGAGGCCCGCGAACTCGGCGACCGCTTCGACTACGTCGACCGGGTGGCCAAGCAGCTGCCGATGCGCATGCTCGGCCGCATGCTGGGTGTGCCCGACAGCGACGGCGACTGGCTGGTGAAGCAGGGCGATGCGCTGCTCGGCAACCTCGACCCGGAGATGACCGAGTGGGCGGTGGGCTACACCGACACGGACCAGTTCAAGCACATCCCGTTCCGTTCGCCCGCGGCCCTCGAGCTGTACGAGTACGCCGAAGCCCAGGCCGAGCAACGTCGCGCCTGCCCGGCGCACGACCTCATCTCCGCGCTGCTCGCCCCCACCATCGACGGCGAGTGCCTCACCGACCTGCAGTTCAAGAACCTGTTCGTGCTCATGATCTCCGCCGGCAACGACACCAGCCGCTACACGATGGCGGCCGGGTTGAAGGCGCTCGCTGAACGGCCCGAGCAGTTCCGCCGTCTGCGCCAGGCGTGCATCGACCGCGACGACCAGTTCGTCGAGCGCGCGGTGGAGGAAGTGCTGCGCTGGGGCACGGTCACCATGCACTTCCGCCGCACCGCCACCCAAGATGTCGAGCTCGGCGGCAAGCTCATCAAGGAAGGCGACAAGGTGCTCACCTGGTTCACCTCCGCCGACTACGACGAGCGCCACTTCACCGACCCGTTCAACTTCGACATCGAACGCTGGCCCAACGACCACGTGGCCTTCAACCTGCGCAGCCCGCACCTGTGCCTCGGCGCCCAGTTGGCGCGCATGGAGATCAAGCTGCTGTTCCAAGAGCTGCTGCCGCGCCTGAAGAGTGTGGAGCTCGACGGCCCCATCGAGCGCCTGCGCAGCAACTTCATCTGCGGCATGAAGCGGCTGCCCATCAAGGTCGAGTGGGCGTGAGGGCGCCGCTCATCGGGCTGTCGGGCCGGCGCCGTCGGGCGCGCGACCTGCCCGGCATGGACCTGCCCTCGCTGGAAGGCGAAGAGGTCGACGTGCACCTCAGCGAGTACCCGAAGGCCGTCACCAAAGCGGGCGGGTTGCCGGTGCAGTTGAGCCACGACAGCGACCCGGTGGCACTCGTCGCTCGGCTCGACGGACTGGTGATGACCGGCGGCTCCGACCCCGACCCCGAGCTCTATGGCGAAGACCCGCATCCGCTGCTCGGTGCGGTCGAGCGCGGCCGCGACGACTGGGAGCTGTCGCTGATTCGTGCCGCGCTCGATGCCCGCATCCCCATGCTGTGTGTGTGCCGAGGTGCGCAACTGCTCAACGTCGCCCTCGGCGGCACCCTCATCCAACACCTCGATGAAGCCGACACGCACGCCCTGTGGGACACACCTCGCATCGAGCGCTGCCACACCGTGCGCGTGGCCCCCGGCTCACGTGCAGCCGAGTTGTACGGCCCGGAGATCGCCACCAACAGCTTGCACCACCAGGCCGTCGGCCGCCCCGGTGCTGGCGTAGTGGTGACGGGTACCGCCGAAGACGGTGTGGTGGAGGCCTTCGAGTTGGAGGACCGGCCCGAGGTGTTCGCGGTGCAGTGGCACCCGGAAATGCTCAGCGACCAGGTCGACCCAGCGTTCCTGTGGCTCGTGCGCGAGGCGGCCGCCCGGTCGTAGGCGGCCCGCGGGCGCTACAGGTCGATCGCGTCGACGGTGCGCAGGATGGCCCGCAAGCTGCGTGCCAGGTCGTCCTGCTCGTCGTCGGTGAGCGCCTGGGTGACCATCTTCTCGTGACGGTTGAAGCTGGGCATCACCTGGTCGACCACCTTGCGGCCCTTGGCCGTCGCCGACACCATCACCTTGCGCTTGTCGTCGCTGTCGCCGCGGCGTCGCAGCAGACCGCGGCTCTCGAGCGTCTTCATCACACCCGTCAGCGTGGCCGCGGTGACGCCTGCTTCGGCGGCCAACGAGCGGGCGTCCATCTCTCCCCACACGCGCAGCACGAACAGTGAGGTGAACGCACTCCACGACAGCTCGTGTTCGGCGAGCACGCCGTTCTCCATGTGATTGCGCACGGCGGTCGCGGCACGGAAGATGTTGCTCACGGCGGTGAGGGCGCGCAGGTCGAGGTCGAGGCCGTCGAACGCGGCACGCACTTCGCGCTCGGCGCGCACCAGGTCGCGGTCGTCGTCGCTGGCGAACAGACGGGGCACCGAACTCACCCCTTCCCGTCGGCCTTCATTGCCTCGGCCTTCATCTCGGTGATGGTGTCGGCGATGAGGGCGCGGGTGCGGTCGCGCAGCGCGGGAACGTCGGCGAGCGTGAGGCCGGTGGTGGGAATGGGGTCGAGCACGCGCACCTCGGCGCGGGTGACGTTCATCCGCCAGTCGCCCTTGTTGAGCGCTTCACGGGTGCCGACGATGGCGAGCGGCAGGATGGGTGCGCCGTTCTCGACGGCCAGACGGAAGGCCCCGTCCTTGAACTCGCGCATCGTTCCATCGGTGCTGCGCGTGCCCTCGGGGAACACCATCACGCTCACCCGCTTCGAGAGGCGATCGTTCATCCCCTTCATGGCCGACACGATGCTCTTCTTGTCGCCGCGCACCAGCTTGATGTCGCCCGCCATGAGCATCAGCCAGCCCACCAACGGATACTTGAAGAAGTCTTCCTTCGACAGCCACTTCATCTCCCACGGAAGATGCGAGAGCAGCAGCATGTCGACGAAGCTCTCGTGGTTGGCCACCACTACGTATGGCCGCCGCGGGTCGTCGATCTTCACGCCGCTGGTGCGGAACGTCCACAGCGGGTTGAGCACCTGGTGCACCACGCAGAGCTTGCGGAACAGCCAACCCGGCCAGTAGCGGCCCTTGTCGAACGGGAGGGTGACCATGAACACGACGAACACCAACGGCACCCAGATGATGACGACAATGCCGAGCACCAGCCACGCCCACGCCGAAAGAATGGTGCGGGCAATCGCGTTGCCGAAGAGACGCTGACGGAGGGTCGACACTCGCATTGCCCCATCGTGCCACGCCAGCGAGCCAAGGTTCTTCGCAACTAGGACGAACTGAACGTACCTGAATGGCGGCCAGTGATCGCGCTCG
>DMQJ01000393.1 GCA_003455715.1 Acidimicrobiaceae bacterium
CCCTCCGGGCGGCCGCAGCCACCGAGCCGCACCCAGTGCCGCTGTTCGCCCCGGCGGACGGACCGCGGCTGTTGGCGTGGGCGGAAGCGCAACTTGCCCGCGGCTCACAACTGCTGCCGCTCGGCTTGCCACCCACTTGGGTGGGGCCCAACTTCGAGGTGTATGGCGTGCCTACCGGTCCCGCGAGCTCGGTGTCATTCGCTGTGCGATGGCACGGCGCCCGCCCCGCCCTGCTGTGGGAGCAACAGGGCGAGCCCCGAGCGCTCAGTGCCCCCGTCGTGGCCCCGGAGTGGCGCACCACCGAGGTGAAGGGCGAAACCCTGTGGCCTGCTCCGCCAGCGAGCGGCCCGGTCACCGACGGCGGCTCGTTCAGCTGATGTGCGACGTGCTCGTTGCCCTGCCAGCGGCGACCGGCATGGGCACCCTGTTCGCCAAGAACAGCGACCGCCCGCCCACCGAGCGGCAGGTGTACGAGTGGGTGCCATCGAGAACGAGCACGGGTGACGAACGCGTCACGCACATCACCATTGCAGCGCACGCCGAGCCGACGTTCGGCTGCCTCATCTCTCGGCCGACGTGGATGTGGGGCGCGGAACACGGAGTGAACGAAGCAGGCGTGGCCGTTGGCAACACCACGGTGTACACCACGCTCGACCCTCGCGGCGCCGCCGTGGGCCTCACCGGGATGGACCTGGTTCGGCTCGCGCTCGAGCGGGCGGTGTCCGCCGAAGCCGCGGTGGAGGTCATCACCTCGCTGATCACCCGCTACGGGCAGGGTGGCAGCGGCCACGACCCGGCGGTGGTGCCCGGCGGTCGGCCGTATTGGAATGCCTTCCTGGTTGCCGACCCGAGCGCGGCGTTCGTCATCGACACAAGCGGCGGCGAATGGGCGGTCGAGGCGGTGAGCGACGTCCGCGCGATCTCCAACCGCACGAGCATCCCGTCGTTCGACGCCGTACACCGGCACCCGCGCCAACCCGTCGAGCGATTGGTCGATCCGCGATGGTCGGCGTCGCAGCGTGTGCTGGGACAACGGCCGGTCACCGTCGATGCGCTGCAACACCATCTTCGTTCACACGACTCGTGCGGCGACCCTGGGTGGAGTGTGTGCATGCACGTCGACGGCGTGGAAGCAACCACCTCGTCAATAATCGCTGTCCTTGCTCCGGGAGGGCAGAGCGAAGTGTGGGCACTCACCGGGCACCCATGCGGGGGCGAGTACCAGCGGTTCGTGCTGGCCGATGCCCACGCCGCATCGTCGCCCGGTCAACTGTGAACACGCAGAAGCCGACGTGCGTTTCTGTGTGCACACGGTTGCGACATCAAGAAGGCCGCGCGTGCAGGGCGGCCACCACGGCATCGAGTTTGGCGCTCACCGCGGCCTCGATTTCGGGGTCGTCGGTCGTGCCATCGGCGTTGATGCGATCCGCCACCAAACTCAGGCGCACTGGCGGCTCGTCCACCACGATCGCGCCCATGTAGCCGAGGATGGTGCCGATGTTGCCCTGCGAGTTGGCGCCTCCAGCGCGGCCAGCGGAGCTGAGGAACGCCACGGCGGTGCCGTTGATGGCCCGGTCGTCGGGAGGGCGAGTGGCCCAGTCGAGCGCGTTCTTGGCGAGCGGCGTGGGGTTCCAGTTGTACTCGGGCATGCCCACGATGAGCGCGTCGGCCTCCCGCAGCGCGTTCCACCAGCGTTGCACGGGCTCGGGTGGATCGGTCTCGAGATCGGGGTTCATCCACGGCAACTCGTGCACCCAGTCGATGATCTCGATGTGGAGTTCCGGCGGAGCGAGCCGCTGTGCCATGCGCACGAGAGCGGTGTTGCTGGAGCCGTTGCGCAGGCTGCCGCTGAAGGCGATGGCGCGAAAGGAAGGGGTCATGGTCGCCAGTCTGGCCGACGACCTTCGGCGATGGGAATGCGTGCTGGCAGGTCGCGAGCCTCCCACTGTGTCGGGTCGTCCCACTCGGGCGGAGGACTCCAGGCTGCCCAGGTCGTGTCCCACCACGGCCCATCTCGATCGAGCCGCGTGACGAGCTCGGCCCCATATCCGCGGATCCAATCCACCAACTCGCGGGAGAATCTGCCATCGGCCACGCGTTCGTCGAGGAGTTCGTCGTCCTTCAACGCCAATCCGCCATCGGGTGCGAAGATGATGTCGAGTTCGAGGTCTTGGGTGTCGTAGCCGTCGTCGGTACGTACGAACGCGGTCTGCAGGTTGAGATACCAGAGCAGGAAGGTTCGCTCGGTGCCGTGCCAGAAGTGCCAGATCGAGTGATGAGTACCCGGCTGCTGCATCATCAAGCAGCCATGGCCTTGCCAACCCCGTCGTGTGTGCCACGGGTGGCGTCCGTCGGGCGTCGGCCATCGACCCTCGGGGAAGCCGAACGGTGCGCCGGGAGGGGTGTAGGTGATGAGCCACTCGTCGGTGTCGTCGACCACCAGCGTGGGTATCTCCAACCACACTCCGACGTGAGCGGATGCTTCATCGCCTCCGTCGGCGGCCGGGACCTCCGACGGCAACAGCCCGAGTCGCTCGCGACGAATGGCCACGTCGCCTCGGTTCCAGTGGGTCGCCATGGCACAGTGTCGCGTGCGGTCAGGGTTCCAGTACCGCGGCGTCGCCGACCGCAACATCTCCTGGTTCGAGCACTGTGGCGTACGCCCGGCTGTACGGGCCGCGGTCGTGGTGCATCACCATGAAGTCGCGATCGGCGAAGCAATGGGCGGTCTGCTTGCACGGCAACGCCCACGCCGACACTTCGCACAGCGCCGAGCCAATGCGCAGCCGCACCCCGGCGCGCACGTCGGGCCAGTGCAGACCCTCCACCGTGACGTTCTCGCCGGCTCCACCAGGAGCCACCGGATGGTCGAGCGCGCGTAGCGCGTCGATGGCTTCCACGCTCCACAGGCACAGCGCCTGCCAGGGAGCGCCGTGGTGTTTGCGGGTGGCCTGCCGGTCCCCCTCCGCGCCCCGCCAGCCGATGGCGAA
>DMQJ01000501.1 GCA_003455715.1 Acidimicrobiaceae bacterium
GATGTTAAGACAAAGTGAATGTTTGTGAAGAAAACCAGAGTAAAGCACAAAAATCGGACCCTTGCCCACTTTTAACATTGGCAAAAGCCCGATTTTTTGGAACGCTACGGATCCTTGTCATTTCGAACGAAGTGAGAAATCTTTCTACCAATGACGTTGAAAGATTCCTCGTTTCGCTAAAAAACCTCCCGGAGGTTTCGCCATCCAACCTGGCACTCGAAAGGAACCTCCGGGAGGTTGGTCACATTGTTACGGAATCCACTTGATGTTTTTGAAGTTGGGGTTGCGCTTTTCCAGGAAGGCGTTGCGGCCTTCTTTGGCTTCCTCGGTCATGTAGGCCAGCCGGGTGGCTTCTCCGGCAAACACCTGCTGCCCTACCATGCCGTCATCGGTCAGGTTCATGGCAAACTTGAGCATTTTGATGGACGTAGGCGACTTGGCCAGGATTTCCTGCGCCCATTCGTACGCCGTGTCCTCCAGCTCGTCGTGGGGGATGACGGCGTTGACCATGCCCATCTCGTACGCCTCCTGCGCCGAGTAGTTGCGCCCCAGGAAGAAGATCTCGCGGGCGCGCTTTTGGCCCACCAGCTTGGCCAGGTACGCCGAGCCGTAACCGCCGTCGAAGCTGGTCACGTCGGCGTCGGTTTGTTTGAAGATGGCGTGTTCCTTGCTGGCCAGGGTGAGGTCGCAGACGACGTGCAGGCTGTGGCCGCCGCCCGCTGCCCACCCGTTCACCAGGCAGATGACCACCTTGGGCGTGAAGCGAATCAGGCGTTGCACCTCGAGGATGTGCAGCCGCCCAGCGCGGCCCGGGTCGATGCTGTCGGCGGTATCGCCCACCGTGCCGTCGTCGCCTTCGGCGGTGTACTTGTAGCCGTCCTTGCCGCGGATGCGCTGGTCGCCACCGCTGCAGAACGCCCAGCCGCCATCTTTCGGCGACGGGCCGTTGCCCGTGAGCAGCACGCAGCCCACGTCGGTGCTCTGCCGGGCGTGGTCGAGCGCGATGTACAGCTGGTCGACCGTACGCGGACGGAAGGCGTTGCGCACCTCGGGCCTGTTGAACGCAATGCGAACGGTGCCGTGCTCGACGCTGCGGTGATACGTGATGTCGTCGAAGTCGAAGCCGGGCACTTCGCGCCATGCCGCCGGGTCGAACGTTTCACTCACCTGCACCTGATCCGTCATGCCCGCCATGCTACGGACCACCTCCCCTTTGGAGGGAAGGGGCGTCGACGTGAGCCGGGGGTGGACTGTGGGTAGTACGGTCGGAACCATGTCGTACGCACAGGTGAACGGGCAGAAGGTCTACTTCGAAGACACCGGGGGCGACGGCCCTCCCGTCATCCTCGGCCACGGTTTCTTGATGGATCACGAGATGTTCGCCCCGCAGGTGGAAGCCCTCCGCGACCACTACCGGGTCATCACCTGGGACGAACGCGGTTTCGGGCTCACCGAGTTCGACGGGCAGCCGTTCACCTACTGGGACTCCGCCCGCGACTGCCTCGGCCTGCTCGACCACCTCGGCATCGACCGTGCGGTGGTGGGCGGCATGAGCCAGGGCGGCTTCCTGTCGCTGCGGGCCGCCCTGCTCGCGCCGGAGCGTGTGCGTGCGCTCATCCTGCTCGACTCGGGCACCCTGCTGTACACCGACGAACAGCGTGCCGCCAACCAGGGGATGGTCGACCTCTGGCTGGCCGTCGGCCCGGTCGACGATCTGGCCCAAGCCGTCGCCACCATCATCATCGACGACCCGGTGGAGAATCCGAAGTGGATCGCCAAGTGGCAGGCGAGGCCGAAGGAGCTCATGGCCGAACCCGCTCGGTGCCTCATGGAGCGCGACGACATCTCCCATCGCTTGGCCGAGATCACCTGCCCGGTGCTGGTGGTGCACGGCATGGAAGACACCGCCATCGAGATGCACGACGCCGAAGCCACCGCGGCCGCGCTCGTGGGCTGCGGCGGCGTGGTGAAGGTGGGCGGCGCGCACGCTGCCAACCTCACCAACCCCGAGCCGGTCAACGCAGCCATCCTCGACTTCCTGGCGGGTTTGCCTTCGTGAGCATGTTGCAGATCGCCGGCATCGCCGGCCTGCCCGAGATCGAACCCGGCACCGACTTGGCCGCCGCCATCCTGCATGCGGCGTCGGCGAGCGGTAACCCATTGGTCGACGGTGACGTGGTGGTGGTCACGTCCAAGATCGTGTCGAAGGCCGAGGGCCGCACCGTCGAACTGGCCGACGTGCAACCGTCTCCGTTTGCTCACCAGTGGGCCGAGCAGTGGGGGAAAGACCCCGCGGTGGTCGAGATCGTGCTGCTCGAAGCCAAGCGCGTGGTGCGCCAGATCGGGCCGATCCTCATCACCGAGACCCACCACGGCTTCGTCTGCGCCAACAGCGGCGTCGATCAGTCGTCGAGCGGTGCGCATGGCCGAGCGGTGCTGCTTCCGGTCGACCCCGACGCATCTGCGCGCCGCATCCGCGCCGGCTTCGTGGCCGCAGGGGTGAACGCGGCAGTGATCGTCAGCGACACCTTCGGCCGAGCGTGGCGGGAGGGGCAGACCGACATCGCCATCGGTGTGGCAGGCATCCAGCCGATCCTGTCGTACATCGGCCAGGTCGACCCGCACGGTCACGAATTCATGGTGCAGGCGCTGTGCACGGCCGACGAACTCGCTGGCGCGGCGGAACTGGTGAAGGGCAACCTCTCGCGGGTGCCCGTCGCCGTCGTCCGCGGTTATCAGTGGGAGCCCGACGACACCGCCACCATCGCGCCCGTGCTGCGCGACCAAACGAGGGATCTGTTCCGATGAGCAAAGGTGACCGCATCGAGGTGAGCCGAGTGATCGCCGCGCCAGCTGGCCGTCTGTACGGCATGGTGAGCGATCTGCCGCGAATGGGGCAGTGGTCGACGGAGAACACCGGCGGCAAGTGGGTGAAGGGCGCGACGGGTCCCGCAGTGGGAGCGCGCTTCAAGGGTTCGAATCGCAGCGGGTGGCGCCGCTGGAGTACCAACGTGACGGTCACCGTTGCCGACCCCGGTCGCGAGTTCGCGTTCGATGTCACTGCTCATGGGCTGCCGGTGGCCGGGTGGGGGTATCGCTTCGAACCCGCCGAAGGCGGCACCACGGTGACCGAGTACTGGGAGGACCACCGCTCGCCCCTGATCGCCAAGATCACCGGCCTTGCGGTGGGTGTGAACGATCGCGGCACGCACAACCGTGCAGCCATGGAGCACACGCTTGCCAGCCTCGCGGCGGCAGCCGAGGCGAGCCCCACCAGTTAGCTGCCCGTTAGCTGCCGGCCACGAACTCCTCCACGGCGGCCACGCCCTGGGCAGGGAAGTTGATGTTGAGGCCGACGATGCCCTGCTCGAGGAAGTCGAGGTACGCGGCCTGGTTCTCCAACGCCCGGTCGTTGGGCCACACCCAGATGGGGTAGCCGGCGGCGGTGCTGTCGGCGACGAGTTCTGGCGTGATCACTTCGATGCCCTGGAACTCGGGCGGCAACTGCAGGATGCGCATGTGCTCAGGGAGCGGGGTGCGGTTGAGGACCCACTCGGTGAGCAAGCCGAGCCCCGCCGACACTTCCACGTCGGGTGCGATGGAGTGGAAGTAGTCGACAATGGCGTCGTCGAAGCTGGCCACCACCGAGGCCTGGCCACGGCCCAGCTCGTCCAACTCTGCGGCGAGGACGTCGGCGGCGGCCTCGGCGAGCGGGCCGCTGCCCTTGATCTCGATGTTGAGCGGGATGGTGGGGAAGCGTTCCACCACCTGGCGGAACGTGGGCACGTTGAAGTCGTCGGCCGTGTAGCCCTCCGGCGCCGGCTTGTCGCCGGTGCGAATGCCTCGGTAGAGGTATGCGTCGTCGGGCTGGTCGCGGCACACGCAGTCGGCGGTGAACCAGTAGGCGTTGTCGAGCGCGGCGATCTCGGCATAGGTGAGGTCGGCCACTGCGCCGGTGCCATTGGTGGGGCGATCCACCGTGTCGTCATGGTGCACGATGAGCACGCCATCGGCAGTGAGTTGCACGTTGAAGTCGAGCATGTCGACGCCCGCCTTCACGCTCTCCTCGAAGGCGAACAGCGTGCTGGCGGGAAACTCGTCCTCGCCGGCGGTGTGGGCGAGCACGATGGGTCGGCCCAGGCTCAGCAGCTCGTCGATGGTGGCGGCGTACTCGGGTGCCGCAGCGACGGTGGTGGGCGCTGGTTCGGTGGTGGGTGCGGGTTCGGTGGCAGGAGGGTCGGTGGCCGGCGGATCGGTGGCGGGCGCGGTGTCGGGGGCGCTGGAGGCCGTGGTCGACTCGGAGGTGGAGGTGTCGTCGCTTGAGCAAGCGGCGAGCAGCAACACGGAGGCGGCGGCGAGGGCGGCGATGCGCTTCATGCGCAGAGCTTCGCGTACTCGACGGCGATGGGCTTCATGCGCAGAGCTTCGCGTACTCGACGGCGATGGCTGCTGCCGTGGCCGCATTGTTGCGCACGAGCGCGAGGTTGGCCGCCAGCGACCGCCCCTCGGTGCGTTCCATCACTCGCTTGAGGAGGAACGGGGTGACGTCCTGGCCGGTGATGCCCTCGGTGTCGAGGTCGGCCAGGGCCTGGTCGATGACCGCGCTGATCTCGTCGGCTGGCACCTCGAACTCGGCAGGGATGGGGTTGGCGATGCTCACCCCGCAGCCGAGGCCGAGTTGCTGCCAGGCGGCGTGCAGCATGCGGGCGATCTCGTGTGGCCCGTCGAGACGACGCGGTGCGGGCAGCCCGCTGGTGCGGCTGAAGAACGAGGGGAAGTCGTCGCTGCCGTTCACCACCACGGGCACGCCAAGGGTTTCCAGGCGCTCAAGGGTGAGGCGGATGTCGAGGATGCTCTTCACCCCGGCCGACACCACCGCTACCGGCGTGGCGGCCATCTCGGTGAGGTCGGCGGAGATGTCCATGCTAAAGGCCGCGCCGCGGTGCACGCCGCCGATGCCGCCGGTGGCGAACACCCGGATGCCGGCCATGGCGGCCAACTTCATCGTGGCTGCCACGGTGGTGGCGCCGGTGAAGCCCGACGCCACGAGCCATGGCAGGTCGCGTGTGGTGGCCTTCACCACACCGCCGACGGTGGCGAGGTGGTGCAGGTGCTCGGGGGAGAGGCCGATCTGGCACTGCCCGTCGATGACCGCGATGGTGGCCGGAACGGCGCCACCGGCGCGCACGATGCCTTCCACCTCGAGGGCCATCTCCTCGTTCTGCGGATACGGCATGCCGTGGCTGATGATGGTGCTCTCCAAGGCGACGACGGCGCGTCCAGCGGCCAGCGCCTCGGCCACCTCGGGATGCACCTGCAGTGCGGTCGAGTTCATCCGCTCAGTCTGCCGGGCTACCCGTAGAGCGCGGCGCGCACGTCGATCGCAAGGTTCGTGCCGTCGAGCAGCAGGTGGCGTGTGTTGAAGCGGTCGGCGTGGACGACGACGGCGATCTCGGCCGACGGCACGTCGTTCGGGGTGGGGAAGGCGAACAGGCCGTTGGCATCGGTGCGGCCGCGGGCGAGCACCGTCGGCGCGTGGCCCGGCTCGTGGTGTTCCACCAGCACGTCGGCGCCCTC
>DMQJ01000382.1:0-4872 GCA_003455715.1 Acidimicrobiaceae bacterium
GCCCTGGTGGATGTGCGCCGCGAACCGACGCGCATCGTCGCCAATGTGCAGGTGCCCGCTGCGCACGGCACGCCGCAGGGCCTCTCGGCGGTGGCCGACCGGGCACGCAAAGCCGTGCGCGAGCACGACCCCTACGTGGGCGGCATCGACATCAACGTGGTGTGCTACCCCGACCCGGACTGACCCGGGCCGGGGAGCTGCACTCGTTCAGCTGAACCGCACCAGGCCCTGGTCGATGACGGCCTTGTCGCCCACCGAGGTGGTGAACACGGCTTCGCCGTCGCCGGTGCGCCAGATGCGAATGGTGAGGGCGTCGCCCGGCATCACCGAGCTGCTGAAGCGGCCCTCGATGTGGTGGAAGCGGGTGACGTCGTTGTCGCACAGGGCGCTGAGCAACGCCCGGCCGGTGAACCCGTAGGTGCACAGACCGTGCAGAATCGGACGGTCGAAACCACCCATGGAAGCGAACGCCGGGTCGGTGTGCAACGGGTTGCGGTCGCCCGACAACCGGTAGACGAACGCCTGGTCGGGCGACGTCTGGTACGTGACCTCGTGGTCGGGGCCACGGTCGGCCGGTGGCTCGTTCTGCGGGCCGCTTGGCCCACGGTCGCCACCCCAGCCCCCTTCACCACGAATGAAGGCGGCCGAACGAGTGCTCCACAGCGCCTCGCCGTCTTCGGTGCTGACGGTGTTCTCGGTGACCACCACCGCCGCCTTGCCCTTGTCGTACATCGCGACGATCTTGTCGACCGACACAGCGGTGCAGGCGACCGGGATGGGACGGTGCAGGGTGATGGCCTGCGAGCCGTGCAACAGCATCGCCCGGTTGAAGTCGCCGATCTTGCTCATCGCGCTGCCGCCACGCTGCGACGACCCCGACATACCGCCCGTGCCGCCGCCGCTGCCCGCGACGACTGCAAAGGTGGGGTACACCACCTGGGGGGTGTTCTGAGTGTTCTCAGTGGAAAACTGCAGGTCGGCCGAGCCGGCACCGATGCCGACGGCGTAGAGCAGGCAGTCCTTGGAGTCCCACGAGATGGTGCGGGGATCGCCCACCGCACCAACGGCATCAGGGTTCAGGGGCATGACAGGGTCCTTTCAACGATTCGATCGGTCAACGGTTTCGCTTCGGTCGCCAACTACTTCGGCTGCGGCCAGCCGCCGGGCTCGCCGTTCATACCACTGTTGGGGCGGGCGGCGGCGAGCATCTCGCGCACCACGGGGCCGAGCTGGGTGGGGTCGTCGATGGGAGCGTGTCGCGGACCGCGCACCCAGCCTTCGGCAACAGCCAACACCTGGCCGCTGGCCTCGAACACGCGGCCGCTCACATCGGCGGACTCCTCGCTCGCCAGCCACGTGACGATGGGGGCGATCCAACGCGGCGAGCGCGCCTCACGCTCTTCATCGGTCTCGGGAGCCGGGCCGAGACCCTCGGTCATGCGGGTGAGGGCCACCGGGCCGACGGCGTTGACCGTGACGTTGTAGCGGGCAAGTTCGAGCGCGGCGATGTTGGTGAACGAGGCGATACCCGCCTTGGCAGCGCCGTAGTTGGTCTGGCCCGGGTTGCCGTAGATGCCGCTCACCGAGGTGGTGTTGATGATGCGGCCGCTGACCGGCTTGCCCGCCTTGTGCTGCTCGCGCCAGTAGGCGGCGGCCCATCGGCTGGGGGCGAAGGTGCCCTTCAGGTGCACGTTGATGACGGCATCCCACTCCTCTTCGGTCATGTTGACCAGCACGCGATCGCGCAGGATGCCGGCGTTGTTGACCACGATGTGCAGGTCGCCGAAGGTCTCGATGGCCTGGTTCACCATCCGCTGGGCACCCTCCCACGACGAGCATGAGTCGCCGTTGGCCACAGCCTCGCCACCCATGGCGATGATCTCGTTCACCACCTGCTGGGCGGGCGAGTCGTCGGCGCCGGTGCCGTCGGTGTTGCCGCCGAGGTCGTTCACCACCACCTTCGCACCGTGGTAGGCAAGGCTGAGTGCGTGCTCGCGACCAATGCCGCGGCCGGCGCCGGTGACGATGGCCACGCGGCCTTCACAGAGTCTGCTCATTGGGGGTGTACCTCACGGAATCGGCGGGGCGGGGGCGCCCCGGGGGAACGCCCGCATCATAAGTTCATCCGGGCGGCTGCCACGAGCCGACGCCCGCTCCCCGCCCGGCAATAGCCTGTGGCGACGTGACCGAGCCCTCCGCCCTCACCACCGTCGACGTCCTTGTGGTGGGCGCAGGGCCAGCGGGCAGTGCTGCCGCCATCACGTTGGCCCGCGACGGTCGGTCGGTGCTGATGGTCGACAAGGCGGTCTTTCCGCGCGACAAGTGTTGCGGCGACGGGCTCACCACGCTGGCGCTCCGCGAGCTCGCCCCGTTGGGGCTGCAGCCCGACATGGTGCCCAGTTGGCAGTCGGTGCACGACGTCTGGCTGCGGTCACCGTCTGGGCGCGAGGTGCACCTGCCGATGCCGTCCGGTGGCATCTTCGCGGCCACCACACCTCGACGCGAGCTCGATGCAGCGTTGGTGGAGCTTGCCGTCGATGCGGGCGCCGTCGTGCGCGGTGGTCGCGCCGTGCAGGCGATCCGCCGACTCCACGACCGGGTCGAGGCCGACGTCGAGGGCATCGGCATCGTCCGTGCGTCCTACGTGATCGCCGCAGACGGCATGTGGTCGCCCACCCGCAAGATGCTCGGCGTCGACGCTGGCGGCTACCTGGGCGAGTGGCACGCGTTCCGCCAGTACGCACGAGGGGTCACCGGCACGGCCGCCGACCGGCTGTACGTGTGGTTCGAGCCCGATCTGCTGCCGGGCTACGCCTGGAGCTTCCCCCTTCCGGATGGGCGGGTGAACCTCGGCTACGGCGTCACACGAGACGGTGAGCGCCGGGGCAAGGACATGAAGGCGCTGTGGGCCGATCTCTGGCAACGTCCGCACATCGCCGCCGCATTGGGCCCAGACGTGGAGTTCGAAGGCCGGGCGACGGCGTGGCCCATTCCTGCCGCGATCGACAAGGCCCGGCTCGCAGCCGGCCGAGTGTTGTTCGTGGGCGACGCTGCCCGAGCCACCGACGTGATGACCGGCGAGGGCATCGGCCAGGCGCTGCTCACCGGGCGTTTGGCGGCCGAAGCCATCGTCGAGGGCGGCGCGGCCACCACCGTGGCCGAACGGTACGAGCGGCTGGTGCGAGCCGAACTGTTCGCCGACCATCGCATGTCGAAGGTGCTCAACCGGCTGCTCGCTCGCCCTCTGCTGGCCCGTGGTGCGGTTCGAGTGGTGGGCCTCAACGACTTCACGCGCCGCAACTTCGTGCGCTGGATGTTCGAAGACGAACCCCGCGCCATTGCGCTCACCCCCCGCCGCTGGCACCGCGGCTTCCTCCACAACCCCGCCCCCTACTGACCCCCGGTCCCTTGGAGGGTTTGGCGCACCCCTTGGAGGGTTTCGTGCCTTGGAGGGTTTGCTGCTCGCCTGGGCGAGCAGCAAACCCTCCAAGCCGTCCCCGCGACAGGAAACCCTCCAAGGGGAAGCGGCTACGGTCAGCGGGTATGGCACTGCACACGCGATTGACGGAGATGTTGGAGATCGAGCACCCGGTGATGCTGGCCGGCATGGGCGGAGTGAGCTACTCGGCTCTCGTGGCGGCGGTCAGCGAGGCCGGCGGAATCGGCACCTTCGGCGCCAGCACCATGGGGCCTGACGAACTCCGCAGCGAGATCGCGGCAGTGAAGGCAACGACCACCAAACCGTTCGGGGTCGACCTGCTCACCGCCATGCCCGGCCAGGTGGAAGCCGGCATCCAGGCAGTCATAGACGGCGGCGCCCGCATCTTCGTGGCGGGCCTCGGCGTGCCGCGCGACGTCATCGACCGTCTCCACTCCCACAACGTGCTGGTGGGCAGCATGTGCGGCAAGGTACGCCACGCCGTCAGCGCCGTGGCCAGCGGGGTCGACTTCGTGGTGGCACAGGGCACCGAAGGCGGCGGGCACACCGGCACCGTGGCCACGATGGCGCTCATCCCCCAGGTGGTCGACGCGGTGGGCGACAAGGTGCCGGTGGTGGCGGCGGGCGGCCTGTTCGATGGTCGCGGCCTGGCCGCCAGCCTTGCCCTCGGGGCCGACGGCGTGTGGGTGGGCACGCGCTTCATCGCCACCCCGGAGGCACGCGCGGTGAACGGCTACAAGGAGACGCTGCTCGGCCTGCCCGAAGACGGCACCGTCATCAGCCGGGCCTTCACGGGCAAGACGTGCCGCGTGGTGCGTAACGACTGGACCGCACACTTCGACGAGCACCCGGAGGAGTTGAAGAAGTTCCCCGAGCAGGCAGTGGCCAGCATGAAGGCCGGCGCCAACCACCTGGGCGCGCCCAGCGGCACCGAGGTCGACGTGCGCCGCGAGTTCATGCCGTGCGGCCAGGGCGTTGGGGCAATCAACGAACTCACGCCAGCGGGCGACATCGTGCGCGCAATGGTGGCCGAAGCCGAACGCACGCTCGACCGCATCTCGGCCGTGAAGCGGTGACCCGATGACCGCTCTCGACGAACACGCTGCCGCAGCAGTTGCCGACCATGTGGGTCAGGTGTGGGCCGACGACATCCTGCCCACCCTGCACGACTACATCCGCATCCCGTGCGTGTCGGTGCTGTTCGACCCGGAGTGGCGCGCCCACGGCCATCTCGACCAGGCCATCGCCCTCATCCGCGAGTGGTGTGCCGCACGCACCATCGCGGGGCTCACCGTGGAAGTGATCGAACTCCCGGGCCGTACGCCGGTGATCCTGTGCGAGGTGCCCGCGTTCGGGTCAGCTGGGCAGGCGCTGCCCCACGACGACACCGTGCTCCTCTACGGCCACTGCGACAAGCAGCCGGAGATGACCGG
>DMQJ01000382.1:5065-5276 GCA_003455715.1 Acidimicrobiaceae bacterium
AAGCAGCCGGAGATGACCGGCTGGCGCGACGACCTCGGCCCGTGGAAGCCGGTGCTCGAAGGCGATCGCCTCTATGGCCGCGGTGGCGCCGACGACGGCTATGCCGCGTTCGCCTCGCTCCTGGCCATCGAGGCCGCTCAACTCGCCGGTGTGTCCCACGCACGCTGCATCGTGCTCATCGAGGCCAGCGAGGAGAGCGGCAGCCCCGACC
>DMQJ01000382.1:5485-5774 GCA_003455715.1 Acidimicrobiaceae bacterium
GGAGAGCGGCAGCCCCGACCTGCCCGCCTACCTTGAGGCGCTGCGCGATCGCATCGGCTCGCCGAGCCTGGTGTTGTGTCTCGACTCTGGCTGTCTCGACCACGAGCGCCTCTGGGTCACCACATCGTTGCGCGGCATGGCCGCCGGCACGCTCAGGGTCGACATCCTCACCGAAGGGGTGCACAGCGGCGAGGCCAGCGGCGCCGTGCCGTCGTCGTTCCGCATCATTCGCCAACTCCTTGATCGGCTCGAAGACAGCGCCACCGGCCGCATGCTGCTTCCCGAGTTG
>DMQJ01000382.1:5962-6121 GCA_003455715.1 Acidimicrobiaceae bacterium
GGCCGCATGCTGCTTCCCGAGTTGCACGTCGAGGTACCGGCCGATCGGCTGGCGCAGATCGAGGCCACCGCGGCGGAGTTCCCCGAGGGGTACGACTTCCCATTCGTCGACGGCGCCCGTCCGATGACCGAGGGTGCGGTGGAGCAGATGTTGGCCCGC
>DMQJ01000382.1:6396-6560 GCA_003455715.1 Acidimicrobiaceae bacterium
CCTGGCGGCCGACCCTGAGTATCACGGGGGTCGACGGCATCCCGCCGGTGGCCAGCGCGGGCAACGTGCTGCGCCCGCACACCTCGCTTCATCTCAGCGTGCGGCTGCCACCCACCTGCAACCACGAGGAGGCGCTCGCTGCCATCGAGCGCTGCCTCACCGCC
>DMQJ01000063.1:0-7462 GCA_003455715.1 Acidimicrobiaceae bacterium
CCTGAGCCGCTGCTCATCGGGCTGGCCGCCCTGCTCGGGATCGGGGTCCACTTCCTCACCGCACTGTGGGGGCTGGTGGCCGACCGGGAGGACGGCTGGACCTATCTCCCGCTCCGGCTGGGGCTCCGGATCGGCGCTTCCCGGCTGCTCTGGGTGGCTGGCAGCTACACCGTCCTGGTGCTGGTCGGCCTGGCCGTCGCGGGCTCGTACGTCGGTCTGGCGCGGGACGCGCTCTAACAGCGAGGAGCGCGTCCACTAGGGTTCGGTACATGCAGCCCCGACGCTCGCTCCGGCTGATGGCAGGAGCCCTCGTCCTCGCCCTGCCGCTCCTCAGCTCGTGCGGGTTCAACAAGGCGACCGACAAGATCTACACGCCCGGCGCGGGCACCAACGACCGCTCGGGTGAGGTCGACATCCTCGGGGCTGTCGTCGTGGCCGCCCAGCCCGACTCCGGCACCTTCATGGCGACGCTGAGCAACAAGTCGAAGACCGAAGAGGCCTCCTTCGAAGGATTGGCGGGCGGCGGCACCTGGACCGACCTCACCATCGCCGACGTCTCCCCGGCGATCGCGATCCGGCCGCGCGGGTACGTCGACCTCACCGACGACGGTGGCGTCAAGGTCACCGGCGACTTCGAGGCCGGCGACATGATGACCTTGACCCTCTCCTTCAGCACCGGGCAGTCGACCACCATGGAGGTCCCGGTGGTCTTCGCCTGCGACGAGTTCACCGATCTCGACACCAGCACCGACGACGCCAGCGCGTCGGACGACGCCAGCGACGACGCCAGCGACGACGCCAGCAACACAGCGAGCCCGTCCTCCAGCCCGGGCGAGGCGTACGACTGCGCCGCCGTCCTCGAGGAGCACTGAGCTGCGTGCCGCACACGCTGATCCTGCTCCGCCACGGCGAGAGTGTCTGGAACGCCGAGAACCTCTTCACCGGCTGGGTCGACGTACCCCTCAGCGACCGGGGCCGCGCCGAGGCCGAGCATGGCGGCATCCTGCTCAAGGAGGCCGGGCTGGCCCCGGACGTCGTCCACACCTCGCTGCTCCGGCGCGCCATCACCACCGCCGGGATCGCCCTCGACGTGGCCGACCGGCACTGGATCCCCGTCTCGCGATCGTGGCGGCTCAACGAACGCCACTACGGCGCGCTCCAGGGCCTGGACAAGAAGCAGACCCTCGACGAGTACGGCGAGGAGCAGTTCATGCTGTGGCGCCGCTCGTTCGACGTACCCCCGCCACCGATCGAGGACGGTTCGGAGTTCGCCCAGGACACCGATCCGCGCTACGCCGGCCTCGGCGCCGACCTGCCGCGCGCCGAGTGCCTCAAGGACGTCATCGTCCGGTTCCTGCCCTACTGGGAGACCGCGATCACGGCCGACCTCCGGGCTGGCCGGACCGTCCTGGTGGCCGCACACGGCAACAGCCTGCGAGCGCTGGTCAAGCACCTCGACGGCATCAGCGACGAGGACATCGCCGGCCTCAACATCCCCACCGGGATGCCGCTGGTCTACGAGCTCGACGACGACCTGGCCCCGACGGTGCCCGGCGGCCGCTACCTCGACCCCGAGGCCGCCGCCGAGGCCGCTGCCGCGGTGGCTAACCAGGGTCGCTGACCTCTTCAGTCCCATTCGCCACACTGGCGATAGTCACGACCGAACGGCCGGTCTGAACGACGTTCGCACGGGCGAACCGTTCGTGACTACCCCGGTGGGGGCAGCTCAACCCGCTCGATAGCGGAGCAACTTGGCCCGCTGGCCCTCGGTCAGTGCGCGGCGCGCCGCGACCGTGGTCGTCGATGTCCACCACGACGGCGGCTCGATCGTCCACGCACGCGCAGACTCGGACTCGAACCGAGCCCGCTGCCGGGCCTCGACCAGCCGGGGCACGATCGTCGTCGCCAGCGAGGCGCGATCCGCACCCACCATCGCGACGTACTCCAGTCCCATCCGGCGGAACGCGGCCTCGCGGGTGAGGTCCTTGCTCCGGCGCTGGCCGGCCTCGTGCACCGCTCCGTCGAACTCGCCCACCAACCCCGCCTCCACGTCGAGCAGATCCGGCGTGCCGACATGCCGGCCCTCGCGATCGAAGACAGGCTGGTTGCACAGGGGCCGCGGGAAGCCGCAGATCACGATCCAGATCAGCCGCATGAACGTTTCCATCGGCGACCAACTGTTCTCCTCGGCCAGGGCCAACACCTCTCGGCATTGGGGCACGCCGATCCAACCGTTCAGCCCCGCGACGTACGCCGCCATCTCCGCGATCGAGACCAGATCGTCGTAGGCGGCCATGTCCAGCACGGTCACGGCCTTCCAGAGGGTCGCGGCGTACCGCATCTCGAACCCCACCGACCGCACATGCGTCGTGATCGCGAAAGCATCGACCTTGGTGAGGTCGCGTGGTGCCAGTCGTTCGCTGGTCACGAGGATCCCCGGCCGAGGCCGGATGTCGCTGTGCATGACCGCGAGCGGCACCGGCCGTGGTTGACCGTCAGTTGCGACGCCATCGAACCAGCGGGCACCCACCCAACACAGTGCGGCCCAGCCGGTCACCCCGCCGTACTCCGGGAGCAGCATCGAGGCCTCGTAGATGCGCTGGTGCGGGTCGTCGATCGAGACCGAGTCGGGGACATAGAGACCGCGGCTGGTACGACGCCAGTGCGGCCCGGCCGCCTGCGCTTTCGTGGGGCCAGCGACCCCCGTGGGGTCGACCGGGACCGGTCTGACGACCGATCGCTCCGGAACCTGGTGACCGCTCGACACGATCAGACCCTTCCCCGATTTCGCGGGGCGTCGATTCGTTATCCACAGGCCGCCTACGGCGGGGTAGTCACGACCGTACGGACGGTCCGAACGGCGTTCGGACCGGTCAACCGGTCGTGACTATCACCAATGGGGCAGAAGGGATCAGGCCCGCAGGGCCGCGGGGTACTCGCCCGTGACGATGTAGACCACGCGGTTGGCCACCGAGACGGCGTGGTCGGCGATCCGTTCGTAGTAGCGGCCGAGCAGGGCCACGTCGACCGCCGCCTCGACGCCGTTGGTCCAGTCGTCGGAGAGGAGCTCGGTGAAGCTGCGCCGCCGCAGCTGGTCCATCTCCTCGTCGTCCTTGGCGACTGCGATGGCCGCGGTGACGTCGCGCTCGGTGATGACGTCCTTGACGCGGGCGACCATGTCCTCGGCGACCTCGGCCATCCGGCTGACGATCGGCCGGATCTCGTCCGGTACGGCGATGTTGGGGACCCGCAGCCGCGCGATCTTGGCCACGTGGACGGACAGGTCGCCCATCCGTTCGAGCTCGGTGACCATCCGGAGGGCGGCCACGACGACCCGGAGGTCGCCGGCGACCGGCGCCTGGAGCGAGAGCAGGGAGAACGCGGTGTCCTCGACCCGCTCGCGGGCCCGGTCGATCTCGAGGTCGGCGCTGATGACGCGCTCGGCGATCTCGGCGTCGCCCTTCAGCAGCGCCTCGGTGGCGCTGGCGACCGCCACCTCGACCTGGGAGCAGATCGCGGCGAGGTCGTCGAAGATCGACTCGAGCTGGTCGTGGAACAGTTCACGCATGGACTCGACCGTAGGTCGTGAACATGACCAGGCGGGGTGACGACGTGAACTGAGGGTGAACGTTCGGTGCCCCGGACGGTCCGGAAGCGAACGTGGCGCGACCGCAGCCCTACCATCGAGATGTGGACCCGACGACACAGGCGTTCCTCGCCGCCGTCCTCGGAGCCGTCGTCGCTGGCGGAGCCGTGCTCGCGTGGCACATCAGCGACCGTCAACAGTCGGCCGTCCCGGTCACCGAGGAGCCGGTCGTGCCCCCCGAGGTGGCGACCGTGCTCTCGGTGCTCCGCAGCAGCGCCGTCATCGTCGACGACACCGACACCGTCGTGAAGGCCTCCGCGCCGGCGTACGCCCTGGGCCTGGTCCGCGGCACCCAGCTGGTCTCCGAAGAGCTCGACCGGCTGGTCCACGAGGTACGCCGCGACGGCCAGATCCGCGAGACCGAACTGCTGATGAACCGGCCGCACGCGCCCGCGCGCCACGTCACCGCCCGGGTGGCGCCGCTGGGCTCGCGGCTGGTGCTCGCCCTGGTCGAGGACCGCACCCGCGAACGTCGGGTCGAGGCGGTACGCCGCGACTTCGTCGCCAACGTGAGCCACGAGCTCAAGACCCCCGTCGGCGCGATCAAGCTGCTGGCCGAGGCGGTCACCGACGCCAGCGAGGACCCCGAGGCGGTCAAGCGGTTCGCCAGCCGGATGCTGACCGAGAGCGACCGGCTCAGCCGCCTGGTGCAGCAGATCATCGAACTCTCCCGGCTGCAGGCCGACGACCCACTCGAGACCCCGACAGCGGTCGGCATCGACGACGTCATCGGCGTCGCGGTCGACACCAGCGCGATCGACGCCGACTCCAAGCGCATCGACATCGTCACCGGCGGGACGCCTGGGCTGGAGGTGTTCGGCAACGAAGAGCAGGTCACCGCCGCGGTGGCCAACCTGGTCGCCAACGCCGTCTCCTACTCCGCCGTCGACTCCACGGTTCTGGTCACCACCAAGGCCGACGAGGGTTCGGTGGAGATCTCGGTGGTCGACCAGGGCATCGGCATCCCGCCCGACGAGATCGACCGGATCTTCGAGCGGTTCTACCGCGTCGACCCGGCGCGGCACCGCTCCACGGGAGGCACCGGTCTCGGCCTCTCGATCGTCAAGCACGTCGCTGCCACCCACGGTGGCGACATCAGGGTCTGGTCGGTGGAGGGACAGGGGTCGACGTTCACGCTCACCCTGCCCCAGCACCTGCCCCACCACGGTGCCGATGCGCACCTTGATGGCATCCAGACCGAACCCAATCAGAGGGGGGCATTCAAGTGACCCGGGTACTCGTCGTGGAAGACGAAGAGAGCTACAGCGAGGCCCTGGCCTACATGCTGCGCAAAGAGGGTTTCGAGGTCGCCATCGCGGCCGACGGCAACACCGCACTCACCGAGTTCGACCGGAACGGCGCCGACATCGTGCTGCTGGACCTGATGCTGCCCGGCATCCCCGGCACCGAGGTGTGCCGCACGATCCGGCAGAGCTCGAGTGTGCCGGTGATCATGGTGAGCGCGAAGGACGACGAGGTCGACCAGATCCTCGGCCTCGAACTCGGCGCCGACGACTACGTCACCAAGCCGTTCAGCTTCCGCGAGTTGGTGGCCCGCATTCGTGCGGTGGCACGGCGTACCGCACCCGCCGGTGGGGGTGCCACTGCGCCAACGGGTGACGACCCCACTGCTCCGCAGGTGATCGGCCCGTTGCGCATCGACCGGCGCACACGTCGAGTGCACATGGACGGTGACGAGGTGCAGCTCACCGCCAAGGAGTTCGATCTGCTCGCCTTTCTCGCCACCGACATCGGCGCAGTGCACACGCGCACAGAGATTCTCGAGAACGTGTGGGACGCCCACTGGTACGGGCCTACGAAAACCGTCGATGCGCACGTGGCGTCGTTGCGCAAGAAGTTGGGCGCTCACGACTGGATTCAAGCCGTGCGCGGGGTGGGCTTCCGCCTGGAGCCGCCCGCATGAGGTGGCGGCTGTTCGCCGCGTTCGCCGCGCTCATCACCGTGGTGCTGCTGGCCCAAGACATCCCCCTCGCCGGGTACCTGCGCGACACCGAACGCGACCGCCTGCTGGCCAGCCTCGAGCGCGACGCGTTCATCATCGCCGGAACATCGGAAGACGTGCTCTCCGGTGAGGGGCTGGAGAGTGAAGGCGGCGAGGCGGCCGCGGTCGAACGGTTGCAAGCGTCGGTCGGTCAGTACGCGGCCGCCGGTGGTGCGCGGGTGGTGATCGTGGGCACCGACGCGGGTGTGGTGGTGTCGAGCGACCCCGACGACGAGCCAGGTGACGACTTCTCCAACCGACCGGAGATGATGTCCGCCCTCGGCGGCGACCCTGCCGCTGGCGAGCGCACATCGCAAACGGCTGGCGACCTGGTGTACGTGGCCGTGCCGGTCATCTCCGGCAGTTCGGTGGTGGGCGCCGTGCGCATCACCTTCCCGGCGAGCGTCATCGACGACCGAGTGAACGAGAAGACTCGGGGCCTGCTCCTGGTGGGCGGCATCTCGCTGCTCGCCGCCGCGCTGGCCGCGGTGTTCATGGCCAACGGCATCACCTCACCGCTGCGCCGCTTGCAGCGCACCACCGAGCGGCTCGCTGCGGGCGAGTTCGACGAGCGCGCGGCCACCAACGAGGGGGCGCCGGAGATTCGCCGCTTGGCCACGTCGTTCAACACGATGACCGACCAGATCGCCTCCCTGCTCGAGCAGCAGCGAGCGTTCGCCGGTGATGCATCGCACCAGTTGCGCACGCCGCTCACCGCGCTGCGCCTGCAACTCGAACGGGCGGCCGCGATGGTCGACGACGACCCCGAGGGTGCCCGGTCGCGTATCGAGGCAGCAAGCGCGGAGACCGAACGCCTGCAGCGGTTGGTGGAGGGGTTGTTGATGATCGCCCGCAGCGAGGGATCGGCGGCTGTCACGGCGCCGGTCGATGTCACCGGCATGGTGCGCGAACGTGCCGAGGTGTGGGCCCCGTTTGCAGAGGAACGTGGCGTGCGGCTGCTCACGTCGGCGGCGCCCGGCCTCAGCGCGCTGGCGGTGCCGAACGCGCTGGAGCAGATCATCGACAATTACATCGACAACGCCTTGGGCGTGGCCACCGAAGGCAACACCATCACCGTCACGGCGATGCAGCACCACGACCAGGTGTCGGTGCACGTGCTCGATGAAGGGCCGGGCATGTCGCCCGAGCATCTCGCCCGCGCGTTCGACCGGTTCTGGCGGGCGCCCGACGCACCACAGGGCGGCTCAGGTATCGGCCTGGCGGTGGTGCAACACCTCGCCCGGCTGAGCGGTGGAGAGGCGAACCTGCGCAACCGGCCCGACCGGCGCGGCCTCGACGCCAGCGTCACCTTGCCCGCCGCGCGCTGAGCCGCAGGCTGCTCTACACGGTGAGCGTCACCGAGGTGCTGCCGGCGCGCGTGTGGCGAACATCGACCGTGAGCTCGGTACCCGCCGGAGCCTGCACCACCCAGGTGGCCAGAATTCGGTCGGGGGTGCCGTCGTTGGTGCCTGCGAACACCATGTCGAGGCGACCGCCGAGTTGGCCGAGTTCGTGGCGGGCGGTGCCACCGAGCACGGTGGCGCCCGACAGTTCGGCCACCAGCGGCAGCACCAGGTTGGCCTTGCGCGCCTTCTGAGTGACGGTGGTGGGCAACCAACCGGTGTTGGCAATGCCCACCTCCACTCGGTGGGTGTCGGCACCGAGTGGCACCACCTTGGTGTGCAGCACTTCGATGCGCGGCGAGCACAGGGCCTGGTGCACGGCGAACTCGGCGTGCGGGCGCACCTCGGCGTGCAGTCGGCTGCCGGGTGCGTTGCCCCAGAAGAAGACGCCGTCCCAACCGCCGATCTCCA
>DMQJ01000063.1:7632-8200 GCA_003455715.1 Acidimicrobiaceae bacterium
AGAAGACGCCGGCCCAACCGCCGATCTCCACCGGGCCGAGCACCGGGTGCTCGAACGGCGTCCAGTCGACGAACGCGTCGGGGTGGTGCTCGACGGCCCACCGGTAGACGGCCAGCTCCTCCGCGGGGGTGGGGCCGGTGTACCAGATGTGGTTGTGGGCCTTGGTGCCGGTGGCCTGCTGGATGACGTCCCAGAACTCGGTGGTCCAGCCGTAGACACCGAGGTGGTCGTATGCCCAGTCGTCGGCGGCGCCACTCATCAGGTCGTTGCGGTCGAAGGTGAAGTCTTCGTACACACTGTGCACGGTGTAGCCGGTGAGCCCGTGGCCCACCTCGCCGAGTTGCTTCCAGGCCCACACGTCGACCGGATCGAGGGCGCCGTCGGCGAGCACGCTGCTGGGGCGGAGGAGCACGCCGCCGCTGGTGTGGTAGGCGTTGTAGCCGCACACGTTGGGGCGGGCAACCACGGCGCGCACGAGGGCGTCGATCTCGGGCTCGCTGAGCGGGTGGTCGCCGCTGCCGGGCACGTTGGTGCCCCATCCGGCCGGGAAGTTGCGGTTCATGTCGAG
>DMQJ01000398.1:0-7207 GCA_003455715.1 Acidimicrobiaceae bacterium
GCAACGCCATCGGCGACGCCGTCAGCAACATCGGCCAAGGCGGTGGGCGGGGCTCCGCCGGGGCCCCCCAAGGCGACGACGGCGGCTCCTGGATGGACAACCTGGTCGACAACGTCGTTGACGCCGTGTCGAACGGCGCCGCCGGCGGTGGTGCAGGCAGCGGGAATGAAGGCGGCGGAGGATGGATGTCGCAGGTCGCCGAACAGATCAGCGATGCTGCCCAAGCGGCAGCCAACACCGTGCAGGGCGACGAGCCCGGCCGCGACGGCGGGCGGCCACTGTTCGACCGCCTCGGCGACGTCGGCGGCAAGGAGCCCGGAGGCAGGCAGCAACCGACGATCGAGCCCGACACCGCTGCCGAGGACGCCGGTGGTTCATGGATCTCCGACACCGTCGCCACGGTCGCCAGCAACATCTCCGAGGCTGTTGCAGCGGCCCAGTTCGACAGCGATGGCGACGGACCCAACCCGATGGTCATCAGTGTGAACGCAAACACCGTCGTGGCAGCCGAGCCGCCTGCAGTGCAGTTCGATGAGACACCAGCGGTGGACGTTGCGCAAGAGCCGGAGGACGCACAGTTCGAGGTGGCACAAGCGGTGGACCTTGCGAGAGCGGTGGAAGCGTCTCAAGTCGAGGCCCCCGAGTTCGAGGCCCCCGAGTTCGAGGCCCCGGCGATGGAGTTCGAGGCCGCCGCCGCACCGGTCGAGATCGAGGTGGAGGCACCGACGCCCGAACCCGCCCACACCGAGTCGGAGTTCGCCGACGACATCCAGGCCATCGACGACATCAACGACGCACTCGACATCTTCGAGTAGCCCGTCGGCGGGCACCGGGCCGCGCTACGGTCGCAACCCGTGCGTCTCGTGATCGCCCGCTGCTCCGTCGACTACAACGGCCGCCTCGATGCCCATCTGCCCGAGGCCAACCGGCTGGTGATGGTGAAGGCCGACGGCTGTGTGGCCATCCACGCCGACGGTGGCGCGTACAAGCCGCTCAACTGGATGAACGCGCCCAACACGCTCACCGACAACGGCGACCACTGGGTGGTGGTGAACCCCAAGGGTGAGCAACTCACCATCCACCTCCATGAAGTGTTCACCGACACCAGCCACGAGTTGGGCGACGACCCCGGCCTGCAGAAGGACGGTGTGGAGGCTCACCTGCAAGAGCTGCTGGCCGCCAACCCGCACACCATCGAGGAAGGTCTCACCTTGGTGCGGCGGGAGTACCCGACGGCCATCGGCCCGATCGACCTCGTGTGCCGAGACACCAGCGGCCAGGTGGTGGCGGTGGAGGTGAAGCGGCGTGGCGAGATCGACGGGGTCGAGCAGCTCACCCGCTACATCGAACGCCTGCACCTCGACTCGTCGCTCGGCGCGGTGCGCGGCGTGTTCGTGGCCCAGGTGGTGAAGCCACAGGCCCGGGTGCTCGCCGAATCGCGTGGCTACCGCTGGGTGGAGGTCGATTACGACGAGTTGCGGGGTATGCGCCCCGACGAGCTTCGCCTGTTCTGACGCTCAGCGTTCGAGCCATCGGTAACCTGCTCGTATGCGGGCCGTTCGTGGTGTTGTGCAGCACTATGCCTGGGGCGACACCGCGTACCTCCCGCACCTGCTGGGCGCCCCCGCCGATGGTCGCCCCTGGGCGGAGTGGTGGTTGGGCACGCACCCCGCCGGGCCCGCCCGGCTGGTGGATGGCGGCAGCCTCGCTCAGGTTGCCGGTCACCTCCCCTATCTGTTGAAGGTGCTCGCAGCCGCCGAGCCACTCTCGCTGCAAACCCACCCCGACGGCGCCACCGCTGCGTTCGGCTTCGAGCGCGAAGAACGCGCCGGCGTACCCATCGACGCGCCGCATCGCATCTACCGCGACCCGTACGCCAAGCCCGAGGTCATCTGCGCGCTCACCCGATTCGACGCCCTCTGCGGCTTTCGACCAGTCGACGACGCGCTGCGGCTCCTCGACTGGCTGGGCGCTGAGGAGGTGGCGCACTTCCTTCGCCACCACGGGCTGCGGGCCACGGTGGAGGCGCTCTACCGCGGCCACGTGCCGCTCGCGCCGGTGGTCGCTGCGTGCGCCGGGCACACCACCGCGGAAGCCGAACTGGCGACAACGCTGGCACATCGTTACCCCGCCGACCCCAGCGTGGCCGTCACCCTGTTGCTCAACCGAGTGGTGCTCGAGCCGGGCGAGGCGCTGTTTCTCGGGCCCGGCAATCTGCACGCCTACGTTCACGGGGCAGGCGTCGAACTCATGGGCGCGAGCGACAACGTCGTGCGTGGTGGACTCACCCCCAAACACGTCGACGTCGAAGAGTTGCTGCGGGTGTTGCACATCGCCCCGCTCCACGACCCGGTGGTGCGGCCGTTGGAGGTGGAGCCCGGCCGCTGGCACTACCCGATCGCCGGTGTGCCGTTCGAGTTGTGGCGACTCGACGTTGCCGACGAAATGGTGCACGAGGCCACGGGTCGCGAACTGCTGGTGTGCACCGCAGGCGACGCCGACACCATTGCGCACGGCCATGCGGTGTACCTGGCACCAGGCGAACGCATCCGCATGGAGGGCGAGAGCACGGTGTTTCGCGCCACCGAGCGCGTCGCTACAGCCTGATCACCGCATCGAGCGCGAGGTCGAGCAAGCGGTCGCGGGCGCCCTGCTGCTTGTCCCAGTGGCGGTGGTCCCACTCCTCCGCGCTCACGTCGTCGCCGGCGTAGAGCAACTGGGCGTAGCTCGCACCGCGGAATGCCGCGCAGGCGAACATGGCGGCCACCTCCATGTCGACCGCAAGGCAGCCTTGCTCGCGGCGGCGAGCCACCTTCGCGGGCGTCTCGCGGAAGAACGCGTCGGTGGTCCACACCAGGCCACGGTCGTGGGGTACGCCGGCCTCGGTGAGCGTGTCGTCGATGGCGGCGAGCGCCCGCGGATGCGGTGCCACCTCCGCGTCGGCGGGCGCGTAGTGGTAGCTGGTGCCTTCGTCGCGCACGGCGCCGGTGGGCACGATGACGTGGCCGACGTCGAAACCGGGCTTCACGATGCCGGCCCCGCCGCAGCCGATGATGTGTGTGGCGCCGAGTGCGATGACCACCTCCAGCGAGGTAACCGCCGCAGGAGCACCGACCCCCGGAGACACCAGCGCCACGGGCACACCGCGATGCTCGACCACGCAGATCGGGTGGTCGCCGTGCTCGAACGGCACGTGGTGCACCGGCTCGATGCCCGCGGTGCGGTCGCGCACCACGTTGCCGAACCAACACATCACCGCGTGGCGCGGAAACCCGAGGCGAGGCGAGTGGATGGAAGGGTTGATGACCGCGTCGGGCGTGGGGTCGAACTCGAACAGGGGAATGTGCATGCTCATCGGTGCGGCTCAGCTACCAGCCACGGTGCGGCGGATCTCGACGATCTTCTCCTGCGCCTTGTTGGCGTCGAGGCCCTTGTCGTCGAGCAGCTTGCCGCGGTCTTTGGCAGCCTCGCGTTCGGCGAGTGCGGTATCGGCGCGGGCGATGGCGGCGTCGACACCGTGCTCGTGGATGAACTCGGCCCACTCCACCAACGCGTCGACCATGTCTTCTTCCTTCACCACCGCGACGTTGCGGCCCTTCACGAACAGGTGGCCGCGCTTGTTGCCGGCGGCGATGCCAAGGTCGGCCTCGCGAGCTTCGCCCGGGCCGTTCACCACGCATCCCATCACCGCGATCTGCAGGGGCAGTTGGCGCTCGCCAAATGCGGCTTGGGCACGGTTGGCGACGTCGATGACATCGACCTCGGCACGACCGCACGACGGGCAGGCGATGAGGTCGACGTTCTTGCGTTCGCGCAGGCCGAGCGCTTCCAGCAACTGGCGGCCCGCGCGGGCTTCCTCCACGGGGTCGGCGGTGAGGCTGTAGCGGATGGTGTCGCCGATGCCCTCCAGCAGCAGGGTGGCGATGCCGGCGGTGGCCTTCAGCAGCCCACCCGGCAGCGGCCCGGCCTCGGTGACGCCGAGGTGCAACGGGGCGTCGGTGGCATCAGCGAGCTGGCGGTAGGCGTCGACCATCAGCGGCACGTTGGAGGCCTTGACGCTGATCTTGTAGTCGGTGAACCCGACCTCGTCGAAGTAGGCGATCTCCTGCAGCGCGCTCTCCACCATGGCCTCGGCCTTCAAGCCGTCGTACTTCTCGTACAGCGCTGGGTCGAGCGAGCCGCCGTTCACCCCGATGCGGATAGGGAGGCCACGATCCTTGGCTTCGCTGGCAACGGCCTTGATGTGCTCGGGGCGGCGGATGTTGCCCGGGTTGAGCCGCAGGCCGTGCACCCCGGCCTCCATGGCGGCGAGGGCCATCTTGTACTGGTGGTGGATGTCGGCGATGACAGGGATGGGGCTGCGCGGCACGATCTGCGCCAACCCCTCCGCGGCCTCCGCCTCGTTGCACGTGCAGCGCACGATGTCGCAGCCAGCCGCGGCGAGCGCGTAGATCTGCTGCAGCGTGCCCTCCACGTCGGCCGTCTTGGTGGTGGTCATCGACTGCACGGTGATGGGGCTGCCACCACCGACGGGCACCTTGCCCACGTGGAGGATGCGGGTGCTACGTCGTTCGAAGCTCACGGGCACCAGTGTGCCAGCCGATGGGCGCGGCGCGCCGCGATCAGCTGCCGAGTGTGTCGAGATACAGGCCGGTGAGGAACATGAAGGCAAGCAACATCACGCACATCGCCGCCACCGGCATGAGCTTGCCGACGTCGGCGAGCCGCTTGCGGCTGCGGCCATAGCGGATGCGTTCGTACGTGGCGATGGCAGCGTGACCACCATCGAGCGGCAACAACGGGAACATGTTGAACACGCCCACCGACACATTCACCATGGCCAACAGGGTGAGGATGCCCGCCCACCCGTCGTACTCTCCGAAGTCGTCGCTGATCTTGGCTGCGCCAACGATGGTGCCCGGGCGCGACGTGGGGTCGTCGTTGGTGCCGATGAGATGGCCCCACACGTTGACCGGGTTGATCACCTTGGCCACACCCGTCACGGCCTGGCCAACGCCGGTTGCAAGATCTCGTGTCCCGGAGGTGACGGCCTCGCCGAACGACGTCTCCACACGGTCGATCGAGGTGCTCCCGACACCGAGGAAGCCTTGCACCTTGTCGTCGACATCTGGGTGTTGAACCAGGGTTGCAGTGAGCGTGAGTTCCTCGCTGCCTCGACGCACCACGAACGTGTGCTCGGTGCCCGGCTGGGCTTCAGCGAGCAGGGCGCGGAACTCGTCGGACGTCTCGACGGAGGTGCCGTCGACGGACAGCACGACGTCGTCGGGCTCAAAGCCCGCCTGGTCGGCGGGGCTTTCGGGCACGATGCGAGCCAGTGTGACTTCACCGGTCTCCTCCACCCGACCCCACGCCGAGTAGATGAGCGTGATGAGGATGACCGCAATGATCATGTGCATCACCGAGCCGGCGGTGATGACCCACATGCGCCGTGGGTAGCTGGCCTGGCGGTAGGTGACGGCCTCATCGTTCTCGGGCACTTCGTCGAGGTTGGTCATGCCGATGATCTTCACGAAGCCACCGAGCGGAATAGCCCGCAGCCCGTACTCCACGCCGTTGCGGTGCGTGCTCCACACGCGCGGACCGAAACCGAGGAAGAACTGGGTGGCCTTCATACCGCTCTTGCGAGCCGTCCAGAAGTGACCGAGTTCGTGGAGGATGATGGAGACCGCCAGACCGACGACGAACACGAGAATCCACGGGCTCACGAAGGCGAGCACGGCGAACAGGCCGATCCACGAGGCGATGCCGACGATCTTGGTGGTGCGATCGGCCTCGGCAGGCGGCTCCTCGGCCTGGGTGCCGCCGGAGACGACCTCCACCTTCATTCGTTCGAAGCGACTGCGCTCCTCCACCTCACTCATGACTGCAGACGGTATCGCCCCGGCGGCCTGAGTTCCTGTCGGGACACCATGGGCGTCGGTCACCCGGCACCGAGCATCTCGAGCGCCCGCGACCGCGCCTGGGAGTCGGCAGCGACCACGTCGGCCACTGTGGTGCCCGCCGAGGGCTCGTAGCGCTGCAGCACGGCTTCGTTACGTTCGGCGATCTCGCGCCAACGCAGGCGGCCGTCGAGGAAGGCCTCCACGTGCACCTCGTTGGCCGCACTGAGCCACGCGGGCGCTGTTCCGCCGGAGCGACCGGCCTGGTACGCGAGGTCGAGACACCGGAAGGTGGCGGTGTCGGGCACCTCGAAGTCGAGGCGGCCGGTGCGAGCCCAGTCGACACGGCCGAACGGGGTTGCCGCTCGATGCGGGTAGGCCAGCGAGTAGGCGATGGGCAGCCGCATGTCGGGCATGGAGAGCTGTGCGATGGTGCTGCCGTCGTGGAACTCCACCATCGAGTGCACGACGCTTTGCGGATGCACGACCACCTCGATGCGGTCGTAGGGAATGGCGAACAACTCGTGGGCCTCGATCACCTCGAGGCCCTTGTTCATGAGGGTGCTGGAGTCGATGGTGATCTTCGGGCCCATGCTCCAGGTGGGGTGGGCCAACGCCTGCTCCACCGTCACCTCGGCCAGGTCGGCCATCGTGCGCCCACGGAACGGCCCACCGCTGGCGGTGAGCACCAGCCGGGCCACCTCCGGGTTACCGGGCGGGTCGCCGTGCACGCTCGCCCGCAGGCACTGGTGCAGCGCGCAGTGTTCGCTGTCGACCGGCACCAGCTCCGCGCCCGGCGTGGCACGCAAGGGCTGCACCACCGGCCCGGCAGCAATGAGGCTTTCCTTGTTGGCCAGCGCCAGCCGCTTACCGGCGCTCAGCGTCTCGATGGTGACCGGTAGGCCGGCGAACCCAACCACGGCGTTCACCACCACGTCGGCGCCATCCACCAGGGAGGCCATATCGGACACCACCTCGGCGAATGGAAGCGCTGCGGCGACCTCCGCCCTGCGAGCGGGGTCGGCGACGGCCACCGTGGCCGGACGGAACTCGAGGGCCTGGGCGATGAGGGCATCCGCCGACGACCCCACACCGAGGCCGGTGATCTCGTAGCGGGTGCCGCCGGGCAGCGCGTTGGCTGCCCGCACGACATCGAGTGTCTGGGTGCCGATCGACCCGGTGGACCCGGCGATGGCGACGCGCACCACGGACATGGGCCGGTTTAGCTGGCCCAGGGCTGCAGATATTCGGCGAGGTAGTACACGGCAGGCATCGTGAACAGGAACCCGTCGAACCGGTCGAGCACG
>DMQJ01000398.1:7483-8073 GCA_003455715.1 Acidimicrobiaceae bacterium
GGTGCCATGATCGCCACCACCAGACCGAGCAGCAGCAGGTCACCGGTGCTGTTCCAGGTGTCGGACTTCTTCAGCAGACCCACCACGAACATGGCGACCATGGTGAACAACGCTCCACCAAAGAAGCCTTCGACGCTCTTGTTGGGGCTGATCCAGGCCCGCAATGGCGTGCGCCCGATGGCGCTGCCCACGAACAACGCTCCCACGTCGTTGGCCACCACGGCGATGGCCAACAGGGTGAGCGTGTCGGTGCCGCCAGACCAACCGTCCTTCGACATCCCGACGATGCCTGCGCCGTACGACCCGAGAATGCCGATCCACAGCACGCCGAGCGATGTGATGGCCATGTTGGGCATCGGATTCGAGTCGAGGCTGGTGGCGCCGATGAAGCTCACGGCGATGGCCGTGAACGCCAGGAACACCACGAGCGGGAGATTCTCCACCCCGTAGAAGTAGGCGACGGCAGGCGCCATGACGCACGTGAAGATGCCGGGGATGAACGCCGGCTGGTAGCCCTTCTCGCGCACACGGTCGAAGAACTCCACCGCCGCCATACCGAGGACGAGCAGCACGACCACCAGCACCGCCCA
>DMQJ01000072.1 GCA_003455715.1 Acidimicrobiaceae bacterium
CCCCGCCTCCACCGCCGCCTGCTGTCGTTGTTGCCGACCCAGCACCCGCGTACTCCCCATCGGCGGCGGGCGTCACCGCTTTCAAGGCGCCACCGCCAGCGGCTGGGCCGAGCCCGGCGTGGCACGCGGATCCGTTCAAGCGCTACACCCATCGGTACTGGAACGGCAAGAAGTGGACCGAGCAAGTGTCCCGCGATGGAGTGTCGCTGGTCGACCCGCTCGGCCCGTACGGCACCCCGTTGCCAGCACCAAACGGCGATGCGCTGTCGCCCGCTCAGTGGTACCCCGACCCGGCCGGCCGTCACCAGCATCGCTATTGGAACGGCAAGAAGTGGACGGCCCAGGTGGCCGACTACGGCGTGGTGAGCGACAACCCGCCCATCGTCGAAACCTTCTGACGGCTCAACTCTCGCCGAGGGCGGCTGCCAGCGCCGCGTAGCCCTGGCGAACGTCCCACACATGATGCACCGGGTCGTGCACCATGTAGCGCGTGAAGCTGTCGATGGTGAACGCTGCGCCGTCGCTGCGGTAGCCCGTTCGCCCCAGATGCTCAGACCCCACCGAGGCGAAGGCATCGGCGAGGGCGTTGGCTGCCGCCACCAACTCCACCGACACCGTCGCCGGTTGCTGCTCCGCATATCGCTCGTCGACGGCGGTGACGTCTTGATCCCAGTTGGGGAAGTGCGGGCCGTCGTGTTCCATCATCAACCCAAGCCGGTACAGGTAGAGGCGAAACACGTCGCGTACGTGGCATCCGTATTCGAGCGCCGACCAGGTGTGGTCGTTGGGGCGGGTCGACACGTCGGGATGCTGCAGCAACGCTGCCCACTCGTCGGCGTTGGCGCGAATTGCCGCTGGGGCAGTGAGCGGATCGAACTCGTCCGACACGAAGCCGCAGTCGGGGCAGGGGCGCTCGAGCACCCAGGTCCAGTTCTTGTCGTCGGGAACGATCGCCATGTCGCGCACCCTACCGGTCGACCCTGTCATGCCCCCACCGGCATTTCGCCGGTGGAGCCATGACATGGTCGTCTTCTAGGCTGCGACGAATGGGTTGGCAGCAACGTTGGCGTGAGCGGCCGGCCCGGGTACTGGCCCGCTCCGACCGCCTCGTGCTCACCCGACTACGGCGTAGCGATGCCTCTGCGGTGGAGGCGGCGATCGACGACGACGTGCGCGCAGCCTTCGATTGGGTGGCTGGCGACGACGAACGTGAAGTGCTCAGGGTTCGAAAGGGGCAGTTCAACCTGTTCTTGGGCAAGCCAGCCGACTTCGCAGTGCGCGATGGCAGGACGAACACATTCGTCGGCTGCTACCGAGCCGGATGGGATGGCCTCGACCTCACTGCGTCGTCGCTCACCCTCCGCGGGTGGGTGCGTCGAAACGACGATGCGGATGGCATCGGGGGCGAGGCGCTACGACTGGTGGTGGGGTACCTGTCAGGCGAACGACCACGACCGTTGGCCGACCGCCGAATCACCGTGGATGTGATGGTTTCGGTGCAACACCGAAACCGCTGAGCGCCTCAGCCCTTCAGGGCGGCGACGATCTCGGCCATCAGGTCGCCGGCTTCGGTGGGGTTGTTGCCCACCTTCACCCCGGCAGCCGCGAGGGCTTCCATCTTGCCCTTGGCCGTGCCCTTGCCACCCGAGGTGATGGCGCCGGCGTGGCCCATCTTCTTGCCTTCGGGTGCGGTGACGCCGGCGATGTAGGCGCTCATCGGCTTGGTGACGTTGGCCTTGATGAACTCGGCGGCCTCTTCCTCGGCCGAGCCACCGATCTCGCCGATCATGATGATGGCGTGCGTCTCGGGGTCGGCCTGGAACTCCTTCAGGCAGTCGATGAAGTTGGTGCCGGGCACCGGGTCGCCGCCGATGCCGACGCATGTGCTGACGCCGATGCCGCGCTGCTTGAGCTCGTAGAGCGCCTGGTAGGTGAGGGTGCCCGAGCGGCTGACGATGCCCACGTTGGGGCCGCTGGCGGTGGGCACCTCGGCGATCTCACCCGCGGTGATGCCGATGTTGCACTTCCCTGGGCTGATGATGCCGGGGCAGTTGGGGCCGAGCAGGCGAGTGTTCGGGTAGTCGCGCACCAAGGTGTTGTACGTGCGGGCTTCGTCTTGCGCCGGAATGCCCTCAGTGATGCAGACGATGAACCCGATGCCCGCGGCGGCGGCCTCGAGGATGGCGGCACTCGCGGCTTTGGGCGGAACGGCAATGAACGATGCGGTGGCGCCGGTGGCGGCGACAGCCTCAGCGACGGTGTTGAACACCGGCACGCCCTCAACATCGGTGCCGCCCTTGCCCGGGGTAACGCCGCCGACCACCTGCGTGCCGTAGGCCTTGTTGCGCAGGCCGTGGTACTTGCCCTGCCCGCCGGTGAGGCCCTGGACGATGACCTTGGTGTGCTCGTTGACGAAGATGGCCATGACTCAGGCTCCCTGGGCGATCGCGACGGCCGCACGAGCGGCTTCCAGCATGGTGGGCTTGGAGATCAGCTTGCTCTCCGGAATACCGGCGTTGGCCAGGATGGCCCGGCCTTCCTCGGCGTTGGTGCCGTCGAGGCGGATGACGATGGGAGCACGCAGCTCCACCCGGCCGAGTGCCTCAACAATGCCCTTGGCCACTTCTTCGCCACGGGTTATGCCACCGAAGATGTTGATGAAGATGCTCTTGACGTTCTCGTCGAAGTTGATGACCCCGAGGGCCGCGGCCATCATGTCGGCGTTGGCGCCACCGCCGATGTCGAGGAAGTTGGCAGCGCTGCCACCCACCTGGTTCACCACGTCGAGGGTGCTCATGGCCAGGCCGGCGCCGTTGGCGATGATGCCCACGGTGCCGTCGAGACCGATGTATTGCAGGTCGTGCGTGCGAGCCAGCTGCTCGCGCTCGTCGAGCTCTTCGGTGGCGCGGAACTCGTCCCACTCAGGGTGACGGAAGGCGGCGTTGTTGTCGAGGCTCACCTTGGCATCGAGGGCGTGCACACCACCATCGGGCCGCAGGATGAGCGGGTTGATCTCCGCCAAGTCGCAGTCGCCCTCGGTGAAGCAGCGGTACAGCTTCACGAGCATGTCGGCCACGCCGTCGACCGCTTCGTCGTCGATCTTGGCGCGCACCGCCGCGTCGCGGGCCGCGGCCAGGCTGATGCCGTCGACCGGGTCGATGTGCAGCATGACGATGGCGTCGGGGTTGGTGGCAGCCACCGCCTCGATCTCCACGCCCCCTTCGGCGCTGAGCATGAGGAGGTGCTTCTTGGCCGCACGGTCGAGCGTGTACGACGCGTAGTACTCCTTCTTGATGTCGCTGGCGTGTTCCACCCACACCCGCTTCACCAGATGGCCCTTGATGTCCATGCCGAGGATGTTGCCAGCGTGGAGGCGCACCTCGTCGGCGTTGTCGGCCAGCTTGATGCCACCCGCCTTGCCGCGGCCGCCCACCTGCACCTGAGCCTTCACCACCACGGGGTAGCCGGCCATCTCGGCGGCGGCGACGGCCTCGTCGACCGTGTAGGCCACGTCGCCGGGCGACACCGGAATGTCGTAGCGGGCGAAGTACTGCTTGCCCTGGTACTCGAACAGGTCCATCAGGCCCCTTCCTCTCTCTGATCCAGTTGGGCTTCCAGCCAGGCGCTGATGCCCTTCAACGAACTGCCAGGGCCGAAGATCTCGGCAACACCCTGTTCCTTCAACGCCGCGGCGTCGCCATCAGGGATGACGCCACCGCCGAACACCAGCGTGTCGCCCAGGCCACGGCTGCGCAGTTCTTCCATCACCCGCGGGAACAAGGTGAGGTGGGCACCGCTCAGCAACGACAAGCCGACAGCGTCGACGTCTTCCTGCATGGCCGTTTCGGCGATCTGCTCGGGCGTCTGGTGGAGGCCGGTGTAGATGACCTCGAAGCCATGGTCGCGCAGGGCTCGGGTGATGGTCTTGGCGCCGCGGTCGTGGCCATCGAGACCAGGCTTGGCGACGACGACTCGATAGGGCCGTTTCACAAGTAGGTGACCCTACTTTTCCTGGGGCGATGCTCTCAATTCGGCCGTGCACGTCACCGCGACGGCGTCCGAGGTGCCGCCGGCGTGCGAGCACGGCAGACTGGTGGCGATGCGTCAACCGCGACTGAAGTCGACCTTCGCCCGGGCAGTGGTGCCGGTGGCCGCTGGCATCGCGTTCTTCGCCGTGCTCGGCCTGCTGCTGTGGGGCGTTGCGGCGCTCGTGGCCAACGACGACCAGCAGACCGACACGTTCGCGCCTCGCTACCAACAGTTGGGCAGCACCACATCGTTCGCCCGCATCGTCGACGAGGGCGGGCCGATCGTGTTCCAAGACCTGCTCGGCGACAATCGCAACGTGGTGCTCGACCACACCGGTGCCGACCCGCAGTTCGGCTGGGTGCTGTACCTCGCCCATCCCGCCGACCGCGACCCGACGTGCGCCATCGAACAGGTGCAGGGCACACGCGAGTTCATCGACTGTGAGGGCCGCACCATCGACGTCGGCCAACTCGCCCCGCCGCCCGCAGGTGTGCGCCCCGAGGTGAGCGACGATGGCCTGCTCGCTCTCGACCTGGTGGCCGACGCCGACATCGCGGCGAGCACCACTGTCGAGACACCGGGAACCACCGGCGGCTGAGCAGCGTCCGACTGGGCATGGAACGCCGCAACTTCCTCGCCCTCCTCGCCGCCGCTCCCTCTGCCGCCGCCTTGCTCGCCGCATGCGGCGACGACGCCACCGACAACACCGGACCTGCGCCCACCAACGGGCCGGGCACCACGGTACCGAACGACCTCGACGGGGTGCAGAGCCTGCGCAGCGATGCGACGCGCATCACCGGCGCTGACCCCTCCACTGCGGCAGCCGCAGTGAACGCGTTCGCCAACGACCTTCACGCCGTGCTGGTGGCCGACGCGCCCACCGCCAACCTGGTGTTCTCACCAGCCAGCATCGCCCTCGCATTGGCCATGACCTCGGCGGGCGCCAAGGGTGACACCCTGAAGGAGATGCACTCCGTGCTGCACCTCACCGAGGGCGACGCGTCGCACCGGGCGATGAACGGGTTGTCGGCGCTGCTGGAGTCGCTGAACCAGACGCAGGACAACACTGCCGAAGGCGGAAGTGGCGTCAGCGAAGTGCAACTCAACATCGCCAACTCGTTGTGGGGGCAGACCGGGCTGGCGTTCGAGCCGGCTTTCCTCGACCTCCTGGCCGCCGAGTACGGCGCCGGGCTGGAGACGGTGGACTACAAGGCCGACCCTGAAGGCGCCCGGAAGCTCATCAATGCGTGGGTGTCTGACCAAACCAAGGAACGCATCCCCCAGCTGTTGGCGCAGGGCACCATCACTCCCGACAGCCGGCTGACGTTGGTGAATGCGATCTACCTCAAGGCCAACTGGATGAACGCCTTCCTCGAAGGTGCCACTGCCGACGAGCCGTTCACCACTGCGACCGGGGAAACCGTGAAGGTGCCGATGATGCGCCGTACCGACGACTACGCGTACGCGGAAGGCGACGGTTGGCGGGCAGTCGAGGTGCCGTATGTGTTCGGGTCGCTGTCGCTCACCGCGATGGTGGGTACCGGCACCGACGACGACTCGCTGCTCACCACCGGCGACGAGGTGTTCGAAGCCCTCAGTTCGCGCAAGGTGTCGCTGGGCATGCCGCGTTTCGACATCGAGACCTCCACCTCGCTCGCCCAGGTGCTGGGTGCGTTGGGTATGGCGACCGCGTTCACCGATGCTGCCGACTTCAGCGGGATGACCACCGACGAACGACTGTCGATCGGCGATGTGATCCATCAGGCCAACATCACCACCGACGAGAAGGGCACGGAGGCGGCGGCAGCGACGGCAGTCATCATGGTGGCCACCGCTGCGCCGGTGGAGACCGACCCGGTGGAGTTCACCATCGACCGGCCATTCACGTTCTGGCTACGAGAGCGCACCACCAACGCCATCGTCTTCATGGGCCGCGTGACCGACCCCACCCAATGATTGTCGGCGCCAAGACCGCGTGAGGCGCGGCGCGAGCGCCGACTTTGGGTTTCGTGGGTGGCTTAGGCGCGGGCGAGCTTGGAGGTGAGCTGGGCGGCGAACGCTTCGGTGCGGGAGCGCAGCTTGCCGCGGTGGATGGCCATGCCATCGACCACTTCGAGGCCGGTCTTGCGCACCGCGTCGTCCATCTTTGCCAGCGACTTGCCGGGGTTGAGTCCGTAGGTGCAGAACGTGGCGGCCTTCTTGCCGCGCATGGCGGGCAGGTTCTCGAGGTTGGCCACGCCGAACGGCATCTGACCCACCACGAACAGGCCGTGCACCCACGTGCCGACGACGATGAGGTCGGCGTCTTGGATGGAACGCAGCTCGGGCTTGGCCACCGACGACACGCCGGTGATGCCCCAACCCTCCTGCTGCAGGTTGACGGCGATGAGCTCACCGGCCTCGCGGGTGGTGCCAGTGAGGCTCTGGTACAGGATGGCTGCCTTCATGGCCACCATTGAAGCACGCAGGCCCCACCCCACTCACGTTTGCGGGGCAGGCACTGCCTCCGAACCGTCGGCGGTCGCGCACTGCCCTGCCGCTTTCGCGGCCCGACCTTTGCGGATCTTCATCACGACGCTCCACACGGCGAGCAGGAACGTGGCCGAGATGATGATGCAGATGATGATGAGCACGTGCTTGGGGAGTTCGCTGGTGCCGAAGAAGATGTACAGGTCGGGGATGATGAACACGATGAGCGAGATGGCCGCCCACTTCACCGCCTGCTTGTAGTGATCGTCGATGAACGCCAGCACCATGCGCGGTGTGGTGTAGCCGTCGATGCCGGCGGCGATGAGATCGATCACCAGGTAGACCCACGGGTTGAGGCCGTAGTCGCCCACCGCCGCCCACACAATGAGCGCTCTGATGAGCGACCACCCCACCACCATGCCCGCCCACGTACGACTGAGCACCTTGCGACGCTTCAGCGTTGCGGGGTCGTGATGGTGCAACGGCATCCCTCAGATTCAAGCAGGCGCGCCACCCGCACGGTGTGCCAGCAGGTCAGAGTTTCTTCAAGGGCGCCCAGGCGAGCGAGAGGTGTTTGGTGCCGACGCCTGCGAAGCGAATGCTGGCCTCTGCCCGGTCGCCCTCGCCACGAATGGAGAGAATGACCCCTTCGCCGAACGACGGGTGCTCGACGTCGTCGCCCACCTTCAAACCCAACTCCTGGGAGTTGCTGGGGCTGGGTGTGTTGCGCCGCCCGGCATTGATGGCGGCCTCCACTACTCGCTCGCGGTGCCAGTCGGCGCCCATGTCGTCGTCGGGGTCGAAGCCGCTCACCGACGGGCCACGCCGAGCGTCGCGCTGGAGACCGGGCTCGTCGTCGGCGCTGCGTTCGCGCCGACGATACGGCGGGCGCGCCCCCAACCGGCCCCCCCCCCCACCGCCGCGCCCCCCACCGCCACACCCGGACCGCCACCTCCTGCGACCGCAACCCCGCCTCCCACCCCCCC
>DMQJ01000344.1:0-3064 GCA_003455715.1 Acidimicrobiaceae bacterium
CCTCACTGGGCAGCACCCCGAGGACGTGCTCGGCCACTACTTCGTCGACCTGTTCCCACCCGACCAGCACGCCACCCTCGTGGAACTGTGGCGGCAGATGCGAGCCAACGACCGGATGGACCGGCCGACCTTCCGGCTCGTGCGGCCCGACGGCAGCGTGGTGCTGCTGGAGGGCGACGCCAACCTGCCCATTCGCAACCCCGAGCGCGTGGTGGTGGTGCTCCGCGATGTCACCGCGCAGGTCGCCCAGGAGCAGGCCCTGGAGGTGGCACGCGAGCGCTTCCGCCTCGTGTTCCACAAAGCACCCATCGGAATGACGCTCTCTCGCCTCGACGACGAGGTACTCATCGAGGCCAACGATCGGTTCGCGCAGATGCTTGGGTACACGGTCGACGAGATGATTGGCCGACCAGTCGCCGACTTCATCCACACCGACGACCTCGGCCGCGGGGGAGGGGTGCGCGAGCGGGCGGCGCTGGGCACGATCGCCGAGAAGCGCTACCTGCGCAAAGACGGATCCATCGTGTGGACGCGTGTGCTGGTGTCGTTGATGACCGACGACGATGGCACCGAGCTCGTGGTGGGTCATGTGGAAGACATCACCGAGCAGCGCCACAGCGCCGAGCGAATGGAATGGGCCGCCACCCACGACGGGCTCACCGGCCTGCCCAACCGCTTCCACTTCCTCGATCTGCTCGGTTCGCTCCTCGACACATCGCCTCCCGGAAGCGTGGCCGTGTTGTTCATCGACCTCGACAACTTCAAGGTCATCAACGACAGCCTCGGCCACGACGCCGGCGACCAACTGCTGCGCACGATGAGCGAACGGCTCCGGGCCGTGGTGCGCAACCGCGACATGCTCGGTCGCTTCGGCGGCGACGAGTTCATCGTGCTGCTGCGCGACGTAGGGGGTGCACTCGACCCGTTCGAGACCGCCGAGCGGCTGCGGCACGAGATCGCCCTGCCCGCGGAGATCGACGGATCCGAGTTGTACGTCACCGCCAGCATCGGCATCACCATCAACGATCGCGACGGCATCACCACCACCGAGATGATGCGCGACGCCGATGCCGCGATGTATCGAGCCAAAGCTCGCGGCCGCGACTGTGTGGAGCTCTATGCCCCCGGCAGTCACGATGCGTCGGTGCTCACCTTGCGCACCACCAACGAGTTGCGTCGCGGCATCGAACGGGGCGAGATCGTGCCCTACTACCAACCCATCGTGCACCTCGAGAGCGGCCACCTCATCGGTTTCGAAGTGCTTGCTCGTTGGCGCCACCCAGACCGGGGTCTGCTCGGGCCCGATCAGTTCCTGCCGATGGCAGAGGAGACTGGCCTCATCGGCGACCTTGGGGCGGCGGTGCTGCGTGCGTCACTCGCCCAACTGGGTCAGTGGCGCAACAACACCGAACGATTCCGAGATCTCACCCTGTCGGTGAATGTGAGCGTGCGCCAGTTGATGAGCTCGCATCTCGTCGACGTGGTGGGCGATGCCCTCGGCGAGAGCGGCGTACCAGCGGCGGCGCTGTGGCTGGAGATCACCGAGACTGCCCTGATGGCCGACGTGAAGGCTGCCTCGGTCGCGCTCCGTGAGCTGCGCAGCTTGGGCCTGCACCTTGCCGTCGACGACTTCGGCACGGGCTACTCGTCGCTCACGTATCTGAAGCGGTTCCCGGTGGAGGCCATCAAGGTGGATCGCAGTTTCGTCAACGGGCTGGGGATCGACAGTGAAGACTCCACCATCGTGGAAGCGGTGGTGAAGCTCGGCCACTCGTTGAATCTGCAGGTGGTGGCCGAAGGGGTGGAGACGCCGCTGCAGTTGGCCCGCCTGCGTGAGATCGGCTGCGACCGCGGACAGGGCTATCTGTTCGGCCGGCCTCGCCCGTCGGAGATGATCGAGCACGAGTACTCCCTCACCGGCGGCTGATCCGTAGGGTCCAACGACGGGAGTCGTCCTCCTCTTGCCATCGGCGCCGCTCCTGTGCGATGGTCGGTTTCTCATGGCGGAGTCGGTTCGAATCGAAGTGCTTGGCCCGACGCGGGTCGTGTGCGATGGCAGTGAGGTGGCGTTCACCCGGCAGGACCGGCGCGTTCTTGCCGCGCTGGTGCACCTGTGCCAGGGCGGCGCACTCGTGGAGTCCGACCTCGTGGAGGAGTACGCCTGGCGACGAACGCCGTCGCAGCGGGCACTGCGTTCCACCGTCTACCGAGTGCGCAAGGCGCTCGGCGACGAAGTGCTGATCACCCGGCGCCGCAGCATTGGCCTCGGCACTGTCCGTACCGACCTCGACGACTTCTTGTGCATGGTGGCTACCGAGCGTGCCGACGGCGACAGTGCCCCCATCGACGAGGCGTTGGCACTGGTCCGCGGTCGTCCCTTCGCCGATCTCGCCGATCATCCGCTGTGGTCGCCCGTGCGCGATACCTGGTCGGATCGAATCGAGACCGTCCGCGATCAGAAGGTGGCGGCGCTGGAGGCTGCGGGCAATCACGTCGAGGCGGTGCATCTGCTCCGTGCTCAGGTGGCAGCGAACCCGCTCGCCACCGACCGCTGGGAGCATCTCGTCGGATCGTTGTTGGCACAGGGCCGACCGGTGGAGGCCAGCCGCGCAATCGAAGAGGCGAGGCGCGCCCTGGCCGAGGTTGGTCTCGAATTGCCGCCCGAGTTGCGTACGGTTGCCCGCGCCATCGTCGGCGGGACAGCACGACCACCGCAAACCCCCGCTGCCAACCAGTCGGTCGGTGCGGCCGCATGGCAGCCTCCTGAGCGCGAGCAGCAGGTGCAGCGGTTGGTGCAGGTGCTTGCCCTGCAGGTGGAAGCGATTGCCGTTGCCCGGCTGGCCGATCAGCTCGACCTGGCTCCTGCCGACGTCGATGACGTGGTCGCTGCGGCGTCGGCCGTGGGGCTCGTTCGGATCGTGGACGGCGTCGTCGAGTTGCTCGACCGGGGTGCGGGTGAGCAATCGCTGAAACGGCTCACACGCACCGAACGCAGCCGCATCGCTCGTCGGCTCCTGCATGCTTCGGCGTGGGCCGACCCGCGTCGGGCGCCCTTCGCCAGGTT
>DMQJ01000344.1:3243-3390 GCA_003455715.1 Acidimicrobiaceae bacterium
CTTCGCCAGGTTGAGGTTGTCGCTGGCTGCGGGCGACGACTCGGTCGACGACTGCGTTCGCCGCTTCCTGACCGACGTCAGCCCCGACCGCGACACGTCCATCCGTGGCATCGTCGATGCGATCGACGAGTTCGTCGAGTCCGACGT
>DMQJ01000312.1:0-2361 GCA_003455715.1 Acidimicrobiaceae bacterium
CTGACGGTTGCTGATGCGCAGGCCGGATGGTGTGCGCCGCCCGCCGGTGGGCGCCACGGTGACCGGGCGGTACACCCAGGCCACCTCGTGCATGGCGGGGTGCGGCGTGCCGTCGCTGGCCACCAGGCCGTCGGCCACGAAGTTGCCGTCGTGCGGGGTGTCGCCGAACTGGCCGCCGTAGGCGAGGCGTTCGGTGCCGTCGGCCAACACCTGGCGAATGCCATGGTCTTTCCACTCCCACACGAAGCCGCCTTGCAGGCCGGGGGTGGTGGTGATGGTGTGCCAGTAGTCGGCGAGTGAACCATTGCTGTTGCCCATTGCGTGGCTGTACTCGCAGAGGATGAGCGGCCGGGTGCCCTCACCCTCCTCGCCGTAGCGGCGGATGGCGTCGATGGTGGCATACATCGGGCAGACGATGTCGGTGGCCGACAAGCCGCCATCCACCCAGCCGTCGTGGAACACCGCGCCCTCGTAGTGGAGCGGTCGACTGGGGTCGGCGCTGCGAATCCAGCCGGCAAGCGCGTCGTGGTTGCGGCCGTAGCCGCTCTCATTGCCGAGGCTCCAGAGGATGATGCTGGGGTGGTTGCGGTCGCGTTCCACCATTCGACTGCCGCGGGCCAGCCAGGTGCTGCGCCAGCGAGGGTCGTTGCACAGGCTGGTGTTGTAGGCGTGGCTCTCGATGTTGGCCTCGTCGACCACGTACATACCCAACTCGTCGCACAGGTCGTAGAAGGCGCTGTCGTTGGGGTAGTGCGACGTGCGTACCGCGGTGATGTTGTGCTGGCGCATGGTGAGCAGGTCGGCGCGCATGTCGTCGACCGTCACCGCCTTGCCGCGCACGGGGTGGTGGTCGTGGCGGTTCACGCCGAACACCCACACCGGCTGGCCGTTCACCAACAACTGGCGATCGCGCACCTCCACGTGGCGGAAGCCCACCATCTGGTGGGTGGCCTCCACGACATCGCCGTCGGCATCGAGCAGTTCGACATCCACCCGGTAGCGGGTGGGCGTCTCGGCCGACCACGGCGCCACATCGGGCACGGTGAACTCGTGACGGGTGATGTGCCCGGTGAACACGTACGGCTGCTCGAACTGGTGCGGCACCGGCAGGGTGCTGGCGTCGCCGAGCCGGCGACCCTTGGGGTCGAGCAGACGGGCGCGCACCGAGAACCCGGGTACGGGTGGCGTGGCAAAGCCCACTCGGGTGGTGACGGCGAGGGTGCCGGTGCCGTCGGCCACCTGCAGGTCGGCGGCGCACACCACGTCGGCGATGTGCACCTGGGGACGGGCCTCCACCCACACGCTGCGGTGCAGGCCAGCCATCCACCACTGGTCTTGGTCTTCGACGTAGCTCTGCGCGCTGTAGCGCAACACCACGACGGCGAGGTGGTTGGCGCCCGACACGACGTGGTCGGTGATGTCGTACTCGCTGGGCAGCCGACTGTCTGTGCCGTAGCCGACGAAGCGGTCGTTGAGGTACACCGCATGCACGCTCTCGGCGCCGCCGATGTGCAGCACCACTCGCTGGCTGCGCCACCCCCGGCCGAGCGTGAAGCTGCGTCGGTACACACCGGTGGGGTTGCGCGGCGGCAACGCTGGGGGCGGCCCGGGGAAGGGCATCTGCACGTTGGTGTAGTGCGGAAGATCGCCCACGCCCTGCACGGTCCAGTTACCGGGCACGGCAACACTGACGTCGGTGGTGGGCGTCGGCCCCACGACGGCCGTGTCGGGTACGTCGTCGGGGTGCGGGTAGAGGGTGAACTGCCACTGGCCGTCGAGGCTGCGCCGGGCGTCGGCGCCGAGCGGCAGCGGCACGTGCTGGGGCAGACGCCCGATGGAGACGACCTCTGGGTCGGCCCAGGGACGAAGCGGACCGATCAGGGGTAGCACGGCGCGGCGATCAGCCGTGGACCCACACGGGGGTGCCCAGCGGAACGAGCCCGGAGTCCCAGATGAAGTCCATCGCGGGCACACTGACGCGCACGCAGCCATGCGAGGCCGGGTAGTTGGGCACGCTGGTCATGCCATGGATGGCCACGCCACCCACGAAGTACTTGGGCCGGTAGATCTCGCCCAGGTCGCCTGCCCACCAGCCATCGGGGCGCTCGCGGTTGGTCTCCCACAAGCCGTTGGGGGTGACGCTGTCGCCCTTCTCGATCTTGGTGGGGTCGTTCTTGTTGACCGCTTCGTACGGGATCTCGCTGCCCGTGGAGGTGTTGAACGTCCAGAGCGTGCGGCCGTCGACGATGATGAACAGCAACTGCTTGGCCTTGTCGACCTCCACCAGCGTGCCGCTGTCGGCCGTGCCGCGAGCGCGCTCGGTGACCTGCTGGAGGTAGGCGGCGGTGGAAGATCGGAAGA
>DMQJ01000312.1:2570-2807 GCA_003455715.1 Acidimicrobiaceae bacterium
CCGAGGTACTTCTGGAACGCCATGACCGCCTGCGTGGTGGCGGTGCCGTACAGCCCGTCGGCGAGGTTGCCCGCCCAGAAACCGAGCTGGGTGAGCCGCATTTGGATCTTGGCGGTCTCGGGGCCGTTCTGCGTGCCGACGGCAACGATGGGTTCAGCGGACGGACCGATGACCTCGACGTTGGCAGCCAGGGTGGTGGTGGGCGCCGGTGCGGCCGTGGTGGTGGGCGCCTCGGTG
>DMQJ01000469.1 GCA_003455715.1 Acidimicrobiaceae bacterium
GCCGGCGGTGTGGTCGACCCGCTCGCCGGGCTCACCAAGACCGAGCGGAAGGTGGCCGAGGTGGTGGCTGGCGGGCTGTCGAACAAAGACGCGGCGGCCGCACTGTTCGTGAGCGTGAAGACCGTCGACACTCATCTGCAGTCCATCTATCGCAAGCTCGGGTTGGCAAGCCGCACCGAGTTGGCGGTGCTGATGGCGAAATGGGCACGTGCCAGCGAGGCGCCGGGATGAGCGACGCCGGGCTGCACACATGGCTCGAGGCGTTGGGCTTCGTGGCCGACGATGCCGCGCTCGAACTCGCGGTGGCAGGCACGGGCGGCGCCGACGACCCGTGGGCCGATGTGGACGTGGGCGCTGCACCACTCACCGCTGCGCAGCGGGCGCACGTGTCGGGGTTGCTCTCGTCGCTGGCGATGGCCGTCGACGACGCCGACCTGCTGGCAGAGGCCGATCGACAGGTGATCTCGTTTCCCGAGCACCCCGACGATGCCGAGCCCTTCGACCAGAGCTGACGCCGCACGGCGATGTCGGTGCACGTGAGCGGTCACCGCGACGCCCCCATGCCCGCAAGCGCCCGCTCGTAGAGCCGCACCATGGTGTCGGCAACTGCCCGAGCGAGCGAGTTGGCGATCGGGTCGGAGGCCCGCTCGCGCCACCTGGACAGCCCGGCCATGGCAGTGGCGCGGCGTTCATCGGGGGTGCCCTCCGCCAGCCCGAGCGCATGGTCGAGATCGGCGTCGAGCACGGCTCGCACCTCTCGTGCTCCCTGCTCGCCCACGTTCACTGCGCCCGACATCACCAGGTGCGCGGCATGCAGCACCGAGAACTCCATTGCGCCGGCGTCGATGCGATCGAGTTGGGCGGCAACCGACGCCGACTGCGCGGGGTCGTGGATGGTGGCCGCCAAGCCCCGCAGGGCGACGAGGGCGCTGCGAGCCTGGAGCAACCGGGCGCGTGGCAGGAACTGTTCGCGGATGGTTGCCGACAGAGCCGCCAGGCCGGAGTCCCACACCATTCGGCGCGACAGCTCGGTGGACGACGTCACCTCCCCATCAGCCACCGCTGAGATGGCTCGGCGCAATCCGTACAGACCGAAGCGGATCAGCAACGCCTCACGAACCGCTGGGTCGAGGGGCGCCGACGCCGGTTCGTACACGTCGTCGACCGAGCGGGTGAGGGCCGTGCGTTGCGCAGTCGGCAGCGCGGCGAGTTCGCGGATGGCGGCGAACTCGGCTTCCGTCAGCGTGAGGCCTGTCTCGGCCAGCAGACCCGCCACGGGCAGCACCGCGCTCACCAGCGTTCGCACCGCCGGGTCGGTGGCGTAGCGAGTGGCGATGCGGGCAGCCGACTCGAGGGCGTCGGGCCTGCAGGCGCCGATTTCGTCGGCTCGGCTGAGCACCGCAAGGGCATTCACCGGGGAGGCGCCCACCACCGTGCGATCCATGAACGCTCCGAGGAACTCGGCGTCGGAGCGGTGGAGGTGGCGCATCAGGTAGACCACCGCGTCGGCGCCAGCCGGGTTGGTGCCACTGTGGTCGAGGAAGGCCCGGGTGCGCGCCGAGTTCTCGTCGACCATCGACTCGAGGCCGGGGGTGTCGATGAGGGTCATGTCGGCCAGCACACGCGCCGGCCACCCCACGTCGAGGCGGGCGATCTGGTCGTGGGTGAGGCCGCCCAGTTCGATCTGCAGCGCACCATCGTTGCGGGTGAAGCGCAGTTCGGTGGTGGAGCCGTCGAGCAGTTCGGCGGTCACTTCGTAGCCAGGTGCGTACCGATAGGTGGTGACCAGCCGGGTGCACTCGCCTGCGTCGGTGGCGGCCAGGCGCTCGCCCACCAGCGCGTTCAGCAGCGTCGACTTGCCCGCCTTCACCCTGCCCGCGATGGCCACCCGGATGGGGCCCTGGAGGCGGGCCGCGATGCGTTGCGCCTCACGCTCGGCGGGTGTGCCCGCCGTGGCCTGGCGTGCCTGTTCGCACAGCGCCGACACTGCGGCGACCACCTCGAAGGAGCCCTCGCCCTTGGCGACATCCGAGCTCATGCCGACACCTCCCCTGAACCGCCCGCTCGCGCTGGGGCCCCGATGGCCATGTCGTCGCGCAGCCGACGCAGTTGGTCGAGTTGCTGGTCGATGGCAGCCGTACGGCGCTCGACACCCGCAGACCCCTCGTGCAGTGCGGCCTCGGCCTGCTTGGCCGCAGCCGTCCAGGTGGTGCGCAACTCGGTGATCAGTTCGATGAACTCGTCGCGCAGGTCGCGCTGCACCTGCCGCAGCGCCTTGCCCAGCTCGTTGCCCATCTCGAAGGTGACGTCGTCGGTGAACTGGCGCATCTGCGACCGGGCCTGCTGCCGCCGCGCCTGGATCTTGCGCTTGCGATCCTCGATGAGCTGCATTCCGCCGAACACCGCACCAACGCCCAGCAGCACCGGGTTCGACGCGATGAACACCGCCGCCGCCGTGGGCAGGAACTGCCCCGACACCCCGAGCAGCATGATGCCGCTCTGCGCGCCCCGCAGCCCGGTGAGGCCGGTCTTGAGGGCTTTACCGGCCGCAGTGCCGTCGGCGAGCGGCTTGGTGCGCCAGAACGTGGTGGTGTCGATGCTGGCGCCGGCGGCCGCTCGACCGGGCCCGACCACGTCGTCGGCGCTCAGCAGCTCGGCCACTTCGTCGCGGATCTGTGTTCTGCCCCGTTCGACGGCGACGAACGCATTGGTCACGGCATCGGCCACTGCGGTCTGCAGCCCGCGAGACAACTCGTCCCACTGCTCGGCGGAGGTGATCTGCTCGATCTGCTCGTCGAGTTGCTGGGTGGTGCCGCGGATGGAACCGCGGAAGCGGTGGTTGATGTCGTTGGTGAGGTCGGTGATGCGGTCGCCGAGCACGATGTTCCACCGCGCCGATCCAGCCTGCAGCGCCTCCAGCTTCGCCGACATTGCGGCCGCCTGTTCGGCCAGCCGCGAGCGCTCGGCAGGGTCGGCGAGCGCGCGTCGCTCGGCCCACCGGCTTGCCGCCAGCGACTCGCAGGGGGGCCGGCCCTTGGTGCGTTCTCGCCCCGCCCC
>DMQJ01000539.1:0-2284 GCA_003455715.1 Acidimicrobiaceae bacterium
TACGCAACGGGGTGGCGGTGCCCACCGACGGCGGCACCGCGTCGCTCGAGCTCACGGTGGATGCCGCAGGTTGGGCCGCACTCGTCACGGCCGGCGCCACGTGTGCTCGCCTCGTGGACGACGGCCACGCGTCGGTGGTCGGAGGTACCGCCGCCGACATCGACTCCCTGTTGCGCTGCTTCGACCTCCCGGAACCAGCGTGACCGATCTGCCCCCGCCCACGGCGCCCTTCACCGGGCGCTCCGCTCGCCTCCTCCCCGACGCTGAGGCCCGGCCGCTGCGCCGCGACGCCAGCCCTCACGGCGCACCCAATGTGCTGCTCATCATGCTCGACGACGTCGGCTTCGGGTCGTGCTCCACGTTCGGTGGGCCGGTTCCCACTCCCGCGCTCGACCGCGTGGCCGCCGCCGGGCTGCGCTACAACCAGTTCCACACCACTGCGCTCTGCTCCCCCACCCGTGCAGCGCTGCTCACTGGGCGCAACCACCACGCCGTGCACTGCGGTGGCATCCCGGAAATCGCCAACTCCTTCCCCGGCTACGACAGCGTCATCCCGCCCGAGGCGGCCACCGTGGCCCACGTGCTGCGGGCCAGCGGCTACGCCACCGGCTGCTTCGGAAAGTGGCACCTCACCCCAACGTGGGAGCAGGGCCCGAGTGGCCCGTTCGACCGGTGGCCCACCGGCCTCGGCTTCGACCGCTTCTACGGCATCATCAACGCCGAGGCGTCGCAGTGGGAACCCGCCGTGTACGACCAGACCCGGCCGGTGATGCCGTACCTCGACCAGCCCGGCTATCACCTCACCGAAGACCTCGCCGACCAGACCATCCGCTGGATCAGAGCGCACCGCGCCACTCGCCCGCACGACCCGTTCTTCGCCTACCTCGCGACGGGGGCGATGCACTGCCCGCACCACGTGGCCCCGGAGTGGAGCGACCGCTTCCGCGGCCGATTCGACGGCGGATGGGACGCGTTGCGCGACGAGGTGTACCGAACGCAACTCGACCTCGGGGTGATCCCTGCGGGCACCGCCCTCACTGCACGGCCCGAGCAGGTGCCGTCGTGGGCCGACTACCCCGAGCGCTACCGGCCCGTGGCCTCGCGCCTGATGGAGGTCTTCGCCGGGTTCCTCGCCCACACCGACGCCCAGATCGGCAGGGTGTTCGACGCGTTGGAGCACGACGGGCTGTGGGATGACACCCTCGTCATCTACCTCACCGGCGACAACGGCGCATCGGCCGAAGGCACCATCCACGGCGCATGGAGCGCGCCAAGTTTCCAGAACGGGGTGCACGAAGACCCGGAGTGGCTGCTGGCGCACATCGACGACTTCGGCACGGCCCGCTGCGAGAACCACTACAACGTCGGCTGGGCGTGGGCGCTCGACTCGCCGTTTCAGTGGATGAAGCAGGTGGCGTCGCACTTCGGCGGCACACGCAACGCAATGGCGTTGTCGTGGCCCGCCGGCATCCCCCACGCCGGTGAGCTGCGCACACAGTTCCACCACGTCACCGACATCGCACCCACCATTTACGCGGTTGCCGGGGTGGAGCCGCCGGCACGGTTCAATGGCATTGCACAGATGCCGTTCGACGGAGTGTCGATGGTGCCGACCTTCGACTCGGCCGACGCACCGGGCGAACACACCACCCAGTACTTCGAGATCCTCGGCAATCGGGCCATCTACCACGACGGCTGGATGGCGAGCTGCTTCCACGGCCGCGTGCCCTGGATCCGCATGCAGGGCCTGGAGTTCGACGGGCCGCAGGAACGCTGGGAGCTGTACGACATTCGCAACGACTTCTCCCAGGCGGTCGACCTCGCATCGCAGCATCCCGAGAAGCTGGCCGAACTGCAGGCGCTGTTCAACCGCGAAGCACGGCGCAACGGCGTGTACCCGCTGCGCGACGCCGGCTCACCCAGGGGCGGCGCGCTCGCAGTGCCCACAGCGCTCGGCGGCCTGACGCGCATGACCTACACCACCGAACATGTGCGGCTCCCCGAACCCGTGGTGGTAAACCTCAAGAACTGCTCGTTCCGCATCACGGCCGAAATCGAGATCCCGTCAGGCGGGGCGCAGGGCGTCATCGTGTGCCAGGGCGGCAACATGGCCGGGTGGTCGCTCTACCTCACCACCGACGGGCGGCCGGTCTACCACTACAACCTGTTCGGCAAGACCCACACCGCGGTGGCCGCCTCGGCTCCACTCGGCCCCGGCCGACACGAACTGGTTGTGGCATTCGCCTACGACGGCGGGTTCGGTGGGGGTGGAACGGCGGTGTTG
>DMQJ01000539.1:2498-2973 GCA_003455715.1 Acidimicrobiaceae bacterium
CGCGGTGTTGAACGTCGATGGCGAGCCGGTCGCTTCCGCCCACCTCGACGCCACCGTGCCCGTGGTGTACTCGATGAGTGGCGAGACATTCGACGTCGGCGTCGACAGCGGCGCTCCGGTCGGCCCCTACCCGCACCACTTCCCCTGCACCGCCGCGATCGACGCCGTCACGCTGGAGCGCCTCAGCGAGCCACCGCCCGAGATCGCCACGCTGATCCGCGAGGCGGAGTTCCGCGCAAGCCTCAGCACTCAGTAGGGCGGTACCGCCGACCCGAGACGGCGAAGGCAGCCGCCCTACGCTCCCACCCAGAACGAAGAGGGAGTTGCTGCGATGACCGACACGATCGACCACATCGACCATGAGGCCCTGCGGGAGAAGTACCGGGCCGAGCGCGACAAGCGCATCCGGCCCGACGGCAACGAGCAGTACCTGCAGCCAACCGGCAAGTTCGCCAACCTGCTCGACGACCCGTAC
>DMQJ01000539.1:3104-7819 GCA_003455715.1 Acidimicrobiaceae bacterium
AGCGTCGCTATTTGCCGTGTACGGGCTCAGCGAGTCGTGCTGCTCCTGCCAACCTGCTCGACGACCCGTACACGCCTCGCGTAGAGCGCGAGCCCCGTACCGACGAGGTCACGTTCGCCTTCATCGGCGGTGGCTTCAGCGGCCTCACCTGTGGTGCCCGCATGGTGCAGGCGGGCATCACCGACATCTGCATCATCGAAGGTGGCGGAGACTTCGGTGGCGCGTGGTACTGGAACCGTTACCCCGGCGCCATGTGCGACACCGCAGCCATGGTGTACCTCCCCTTGCTGGAGGAGACCGGCCACATGCCGAGCATGAAGTACGTGTACGCGCCGGAAATCTTCGGCCACGCGCAGCGCATCGGCCGCACGTTCGGTCTCTACGAAAAGGCCCTGTTCTCCACCCAGGTCACCGACCTCATCTGGGACGACGACGCTCAGCGGTGGATCATCCACACCGATCGCGGCGACGCCCTGCGAGCACGGTTCGTGGCCATGGGTACCGGCCCGTTGCACCGCCCCAAGCTGCCGGGTATCCCCGGCATCGAGTCGTTCGCCGGGCACAGCTTCCACACCAGCCGGTGGGACTACGGCTTCACCGGCGGCGACCCGACCGGAGCAACGATGACCAACCTCGCCGACAAGCGGGTGGGCATCATCGGCACCGGGGCCACGGCCGTGCAGTGCATCCCCCAACTGGGCCGCGACTCCAAGGAGTTGTTCGTGTTCCAGCGCACGCCCAGCAGCATCGACGTGCGCAACAACCACCCGATCGACCCCGAGTGGTTCGCCTCGCTCGGGCCGGGCTGGCAGCAGAAGTGGCTCACCAACTTTGCCACCCTGCAGACCGGTGGTTTCGCCGAGGAAGACTTGGTGCACGACGGCTGGACCGACATCTCCAAGCGCATCCGCGACCGGGTGGTGGCGATGATGCAGGCCGACCCCGCAAGCGGTGTCACCAGCGCAGCGTTCGGCCCGGAGATGATGCTGAAAGCCTACGAAGACAGCGACGACGAGAAGATGGAGGAGATCCGCGCTCGCGTCGACGCCATCGTGAACGACCCGGCCACCGCCGAGGCGCTGAAGCCGTGGTACCGCCAACTGTGCAAACGGCCGTGCTTCCACGATGAGTACCTGCAGACCTACAACTTGCCCAACGTGCACCTGGTCGACACCAACGGCAAGGGTGTGGAACGCATCGACGAGACCGGCGTGTGGGTGAACGGCACCCACTACGAACTCGACGTGCTCGTGTTCGCCAGCGGTTTCGAGGTCGGCACCGGGTTCGCCCGCCGCAGCGGGTTCGAAACCACCGGCCGCAACGGCGAGACCCTGACCGAACACTGGGCCGAGGGCATGCACAGCCTGCACGGCATGCATGTGCACGGTTTCCCCAATCTGTTCGTCGTCGGCCCCAGCCAGGGCGCCAACCTCATCAGCAACATCACCCAGAACCTCACTGAAGCCGGCACCACCATTGCGATGATCGTCAACCACGCAATCGACAACGGCGCCAACGAGGTGGAGGTGAGCGCCGAGGCAGAAGCTGCCTGGGTCGATCTGCTGCGCAGCCACACGCGTGCGTTCATGGGCAACAGCGACTGCACCCCCGGCTACTACAACAACGAGGGCGGCCCCATCGGCCCGAAGGAACGGCTCAACGGCAGCGGCTACCCAATGGGGCCGGTGGCCTATTGGCAGTACCTCGACGGGTGGCGCCGCAGCGGCAACTTCGAGGGCCTCGAGTTCCGCTGACGACGCCACCCGTCACGCCGTTGCCCGCTAGATCTGCATCGATGCAGCCGTTGCGACAAGGTCCGCGAACTCGTCCACCTGCTCATCGTCGAGGCGGAGGGCCACACCCCGTGCGTACTCCGCGATCTCCTCGAGGGTGAACAGGCCATCCCAGCCGCTGCCGCGCAGCGTCTCCGCGAACGCGGCGACCAGGATGTCCTGAGCCAACCGCGGCGAGGCATCGCCCAACGACGACGCAACGTCGCGCACCGGCAGGCTGGCACCGGTCTCGCTGGGGTTCAGGGTGTCGGGGTGGAGCCAGCGAAGCGTCGCCCGGGCAATCCAGTCGTCATCGCCCGCAGACTCCTCGAGGGTCACCTCGTACAAGGCGGTCACCGTGTGGCCTGCGCCGATCTCGCCGCCGTCGACGGTGTCGTCGCGGAAGTCGTCGTCGGCGATCTGCCGGTTCTCGAAGCCGATCAGTCGGTAGTCGCGAACGGTGTCGGGGTTGAACTCCACCTGGATCTTGGCCTCACGCCCGATGGTCTGCAGGGTGCTCGTGAGCTCCTGGCTGAACAGCCGAACCGCCTCTGCCTGACCGTCGACGTAGGCATAGAACCCGTCGCCTCGATCGGCGAGCTGTTCCATCAGCGCGTCGTTGTAGTCGCCCATGCCGAAGCCGACCGTGACCAGGTCGATGCCGTCACGCGCTCCGTCGCCGATCAGCTCGAGGATGGAGTCGGCCTCGGTGGCCCCCACATTGGCGACACCGTCTGACAACAACACGATGCGGTTCACCCGCTCGCGGTCGTACGTGGCTCGGGCGACGTCGTAGCCGAGCGTCAGACCTGCTTGCACGGATGTCGCGCCCTCGGGTTGGAGTGCGTTGATGGCCTCCATCACGTCGCCGCGACGCTCCAGCGACGTGGGCTCGAGCACCACGCGGGTGTCGTCGGAGTAGACGACGATGGCCACCCGATCACTCGGCCGCAGCGACTCCACCAGCGCAGCCAGCGCAGGCTTGACCGCTTCGAGCTTGCCGGGGTCGGCCATCGACCCACTGACGTCGATGACGAACGTCAGGTTGGCGTCACGCCGGTCCGCCTGGTCGACATCGCGTCCCTGCACCCCAACCCGCACCACGATGCGGTCGTCGGGCAGGAACGGTGCCGCGGCAGCGTCGACGGTGACGGCGAACGGGCCATCGGTCGGCTGGGCGTAGCCCTGCTCGAACGCGTTGACGAACTCCTCCGTGCGCACCGTCGACGGGTCGGGCAGCCCTCCGTTCTGCAACACGTTGCGAGCGAGTGTGTACGAGCCGGTGTCGACGTCGATGGCGAAGGTGGAGAGCGCGTCGACCACCGGGTCGGTGACCGGATTGGCCGATGGTGTGACGGGCATCGTCTCGGAAGAGGCGGCCCACGTGGCCGGAGGTACTCCTGCCTCTGTTGCGTCGGGCGCGTTGTGCGCCACCGATGCCGGCGGTGGCAGGCCACCGCTCGATTCCTGCGAATCGTTGCCGCACGCCACTGCCAGCAGTGTGAGCGCGACGAAGCAGACCCTTGATTGTGCTTTCATCGAATCCTCCCCCGAGTTTCGAGTTGTCGTGTCAATGAACTCGACGGTTGTTCACGCCGTCGGGTACTTCGACGGCGAGCCTCGCCAGACCAGTTCCGACAACACCGTGTCGAACGCGTGACAATCGGCTCGGAGGCGAACGAGTCGGCGGGTCTACAGCGCGAGCGACTGCTCGACGAGTCCGGCGAGGTCGGCGCGAGCGCGGGCGACCCGCGAGCGGACGGTGCCCACCGGGCATTCCATCACGTCGGCTGCCTCCAGATAGCTGAGCCCGAGTACCTGGGTGAGCACGAACGCCTCGCGACGATCCGGGGCGAGCGAGTCGAGTAAGGCAGACACCGCCTCACCCTCGGAGTCGGCCGTCGTCTCACTGACGTCGGAGTAGCGCTGCATGCGGTCGATGAGTCGGCGACGGCGCTGGCGGCGGCGGATGTCGTCGGCGCACACGCGGCGGGCGATGGACAGCAACCACACCTGGACGGGAGTCTCGAAGCGATATCCGGGCAGTGCCTTCAGGGCCCGGAGATAGGTGTCTTGCACGAGGTCGTCGACCGTGTCGACAGAGCCGAGCGCCGTGCACAGTCGCCACACGGCGGGCTGGGTGGCGCGCACCAAGGCAGCAACGGCGACATCGTCGCCTTCCACCGCTGCCTCGGCGTATGCCCTCAATGGGTCGAGCACGTCCACATCACCATCATGCCCTGCCCGGTCCCCCATTCCGCGATCTCTCGATCATCGATCCCGCTGGAACTTCTCACAGTCGACCAGCGACACTGTTGCCGTGGTATGTGATCACTGGCAGCAGGCGCTGTCTGCCCGAGCCGATGGTGAGGACATGGGCGTCGAGCCGCGCTTGCTCGAAGCCCACGTTGCCGCGTGCACCGAGTGTCGCCGATTCGCCGAGTTCGTCGAGCAGTCGCGGTCGCACGCACGGGTCCAGCCCGCTGCGCCGATGCCCGACCTGGCCAGGAAGGTCACCCGCCGCAACGCTCTTGCCGACCGAGCAGCGGCGTGGAGCATTCCTCGCGTGCTGCTCGTCGTCGTCGCCGTGGAGATCATCATCTTCTCGCTCCGGGCCCTGGTGCTGGGCGATGGCGACGACGCATCCGTCCATGCCACTCGTCACCTCGGGGCCTTCACCGTCGCCTACGGAGTCGGGTTGCTGGTGGTCGCCGTGCGACCGGCACGAGCGCGCACCATGCTGCCGGTGGCAGCGGTGCTTGCCGGTGCACTGGCCATCACCGCCGTGGTCGACATCAGCGTCGGCGAGGTGCCGCTGGTGAACGAAGCGTCGCACATTCCGGAAGTGATCAGCGTGGTGCTCATCTGGCTGCTGGCGGTGCCGTCGCACAAGCGTCGCCTCCGTCGGCAAACGCCCCCGGCGGCTGCGTCGGCCCTACGAGC
>DMQJ01000375.1:0-12108 GCA_003455715.1 Acidimicrobiaceae bacterium
GGTGGCCGTCGTGAGCGACGCCGTTGCCTCACCCGGCTCCGCCCACCGGCAGGGGCTGCAACGAATGCGCCAGGAAGGGGTCACCCTCGTGGGCACCAAGGGCCTGGCGTACGAGTGGATCGGTTCCGTCGACCGGCTGTCGCTCCTTCCTACTCCCCCACCCCCAGGACTGGTGCTCTGACAGCGCGGCCGCCCATATGCTCGCCGCCGTGACGGATGCGTGGCGGTGGTCGGCAATCACAGGCATCACGTTGGGTCTGGTTGCTTTCGCGGCGCTGTTCATCCCCATCCTCGTCTGGCAGTCGTTGCGCTTCGGCCGGGTTCGCGGTGTACGCACCGTCGCTGCGGGCGCGGCGGCCGTGTACGGGGTCACCATCCTCGCCTACACGCTCCTTCCTTTGCCGGTCCCCGACTGGTGCCTCACGAACGGCAACAACGAGCACTACTTCCGCCCGTTCCACTCGGCCGGTGAGATCGCTCGGGCAATCGACGGACTGTCGGCCCGCGAGGCGCTGCGCAGTTTCACGGTGCTGCAGGTGGTGATGAACGTTGTCCTCTTCGTGCCATGGGGGGCGTTCTGGCGGCGGCTGTTCGGCAGGTCAATCGTGTTCGCCGGGCTCAGCGGCGTGGTGGCCTCGGTGCTCATCGAAGCAAGCCAGTTCACCGGCTTGTGGAGCACCTACGACTGCGCGTATCGAGTTGCCGACATCGACGACGTCATCACCAACTCGCTCGGCGCCTTCATCGGCGCGTTGGCTGCGCCACTCGTCCTGTGGTGGCTGCCCACCACCGATGCCGACATCGCCCGTCGTGCCGAACCCAGGCCGGTCACGAGAGGTCGGCGCGTCGCGGGGATGGCCATCGACGCCTTCGCCTTCTTCGGCGTGTGGGCAAGCGTGGCGATGGCGTTGCTGATCGTCGACCGATACGAACTCGCCCGCCCGCTGCGCACCGAGGGCGGGTGGAAGGACCAGACGCTGCCCGGCCTGATCGCTTTCGTCGTCGTGGTGCTGCTGCCGGCGACGGTGGGCAGCGGAGCGTCCGTCGGCCAGCGGGCGATGTGGTTGCGCCCCGACCCGCCACTTGCTCGCTCGGCACGCGGTGCAGTACGGCTGCTCGCCGGGTTCGGTGGGTACGCACTCCTGCACGTCGTGGCGTCGGTGCCGTCGCTTCCACGAGGGGTGCAGTGGGCCATCACCGCAGCCACCGCGACGATGCTCGTGGTGGCGGTGGCCTCCGTCATGTTCGATGCGACCGCGCGAGGCGTGTCGTTCCGGCTGGCCCGGTCGACGCCAGCCGACGCCCGTGACCCCGCCTGACCGCGGTCCCGGCCTCCAAACCGGTTTTGTGTCAAACGGCCAGACCCGTCGCCCCAGGTCAGGGCTTGTCACCTTTTACGTAAAACGGGGTGGGGCTCGAGGTGCATGCCGGTGAGTTCGCCGGTGGCCCGCCACTCCTCCATCAGGCGCACGAACCGCAACAGACCGGGCGTGTATGCGCCGAGGAACTGGCTCTCGGTGCTGTTGCCCTCGTTGTTGTAGTAGCCGGGCGTGCACTGGGCCAGGAAGCCGCTGCCGCCGGTCTGCAGGCTGTGGATGTGTTCCACCCACTCGGCCTGCGCCTCCTCAGTGGGCTCCACCACCTCCGCGCCGCGACGCACGGTCTCGCCGATGATGTACGCGATGTGCTTGGCCTGCTCGTCGAACATCGAGGTCATGTTGAGGCTGAACGCGTTCTGCGACACACCGATGTAGCACCAGTTGGGGAACCCGTGGGTCATGAACCCGTGCAGGGTCTTCTGCCAGGTGCAGGAGACCGAGTACTACGCCTACACCGAGGCCATCCCCGATGGCCCCACCACCCAGCGCTTCCAGAGCATCGCCAAGGAAACCGGCATGGTGCTGGTGCTGCCCATGTACGAAATCGTGCGTCCCGGCCTGTACTACAACACGGCCGCCGTGGTCGATGCCGACGGCACCTACCTTGGCAAGTACCGCAAGCAGCACATCCCGCAGNNTGAACCCGTGCAGGGTCTTCTGCCCGCCCGCCCAATGGTCGAACAGCGACAGTCCGTCGCGACCGTTCACCTCCAACCCGAGACGCATCCGGAAGTCGGACGTCACCTGGAACCCGGAGGCGTACACGATGAGGTCGACCTCGTACTCCACCCCGTTGGCCACCACGCCCTTGGGGGTGATGCGCTCGATGCCCTTGCTGTCGCTCACGTCGACCAGCGTGACGTTCGGTCGGTTGAACGCCGGCNNTACCGCAAGCAGCACATCCCGCAGACGAAGGGCTTCTGGGAGAAGTTCTACTTCACCCCCGGCGACGGCGGGTACCCCGTGTTCGACACCGCCGTCGGCAAGGTGGGCGTCTACATCTGCTACGACCGCCACTTCCCCGAAGGCTGGCGTGCACTCGGCCTCAACGGCGCGGAGATCGTGTTCAACCCGTCGGCCACCAGCCGCGGGCTCAGCCAGTACCTCTGGGGCATCGAGCAGCCAGCCGCCGCCGTGGCCAACATCTACTACGTCGGCGCCATCAACCGGGTGGGCATCGAGCCGCTCGGCGACAACGACTTCTACGGTCAGAGCTACTTCGTCGACCCCGAAGGCCAGTACGTGGGCGACAAGGGTGATCCGTTCAAGCCCGAACTCATCGTGCGCGATCTCGATCTCGACAAGATCAAGCAGGTGCGCGACCGTTGGGCGTTCTACCGCGATCGCCGGCCCGACGCGTACGACGATCTGTTCACCCACTGAGAGAGGCGTTCACCACCATGGCAACCACGCTCATCAAGAACGGCAAGGTCGTGTCCACCACGGGCGTCATCGCCCAGGACGTGCTCATCACTGACGACACCATTACTGCCCTCGGCGCCCCCGGTTTCTTCACCGAAGAGGGCCACGACAGGGTCATCGACGCCGCCGGCAAGTTCGTCATCCCCGGCGGCATCGACGTGCACACTCACATGGAGCTGCCCTTCGGCGGCACCTTCGCCAGCGACACGTTCGAAACAGGCTCCACGGCTGCAGCGTGGGGTGGCACCACCACCATCGTCGACATGGCCGTGCAGCGATACGGCGAGAACGTGTTCGACGGCCTGGCCGAATGGCACCGCAAGGCCGAAGGCAACTGCGCCATCGACTATGCGTTCCACCAGATCATCGGTGGCGTCGACGACCAGTCGCTGAAAGACATGAAGTACCTCACCGAGCACGAAGGCATCAGCAGCTTCAAGCTGTTCATGGCCTACCCCGGTGTGTTCTACAGCGACGACGGCCAGATCCTGCGCGCCATGCAGACCGCCGCCGAATGCGGCGCGATGATCATGATGCACGCTGAGAACGGCATCGCCATCGACGTGCTCGTGCAGCAGGCGCTCGCCCGCGGCGAGACCGACCCGAAGTATCACAGCTACACCCGCCCGTCGCCGCTGGAGGCCGAGGCCACCCACCGTGCCATCGTGCTCAGCCACGTGGCCGGCAACGTGCCGCTCTACATCGTGCACATGAGCGCCGGCGACGCCCTCAACGAGGTGGCCGCCGCCCGCCACGCAGGTCGCAACGTGTTCGCCGAAACCTGCCCGCAGTACCTCTACCTCACGCTCGAAGAGACGCTCGGCCAGCCAGGCTTCGAAGGTGCCAAGTGGGTGTGCAGCACGCCCGTGCGCAGCAAAGATCACGACCCGCACTACATCGGCCAGATGGGCCACGGCCACCAGGGCGACCTGTGGAAGGGCCTGCGGATGAACGAGTTGGCCATCGTCAGCACCGACCACTGCCCGTTCTGCATGAAAGACCAGAAGGAACTGGGCCTCGGCAACTTCGCCGCCATCCCCAACGGCATCGGTGGCGTCGAACACCGCATGGAGCTGCTGTACCAGGGTGTGGTGAACGGTGAGATCTCGCTCGAGCGGTGGGTGGAAACCTGCTGCACCACCCCGGCCCGCATGTTCGGCATGTACCCGAAGAAGGGCGTCATCGCTCCGGGTGCCGACGCCGACGTCGTGGTGTGGGACCCCAACCAGAAGACCAAGATCGGCATCAACGACAAGCACCACATGAACATGGACCACAGCGCATGGGAGGGCTGGGTCATCGACGGCAAGGTCGACACCGTGCTCTCGCGTGGCGCGGTGGTGATCGAGAACGATCAGTACGTCGGGCGCAAGGGGCACGGGCAGTTCGTTCGTCGCGGGCTGTCGCAGTACCTGGTCTGACTCGTCCGCTCGGGCTGCCAGCAGCTTCGCTCCTCGACACGGTCGGCGGAAACCCGCCGCCGACCTACCGTCTCGTCGTCGAAGCTCCTGGCATCCCTCGCTGGTGCGCTCCCGCTGGGTGTGCGCCAGTCCGTTTCTCACTCAATCGCTAAGGAAGGCACGGAAATGAATCGGATTTCTCATTGGATTGACGGGCGAGTTGTCGAGGGCTCTTCGGGGCGGTCGGGGGTTGTTTTCGATCCGGCCACTGGCGAGCAGCAGGCGTCGGTCGACTTTGCCTCCGTCGACGACGTCGACCGCGCGGTTGCCGTTGCCAAGGCCGCGTTCCCGGCGTGGCGGGCCACCAACCTCTCGCGTCGCGCCGAAGTGATGTTCCGGATGCGCGAGTTGGTCGACGCCAACCGCAAGGAGATCGCCTCGCTGCTCAGCAAGGAGCACGGCAAGGTGCTCGGCGATGCCCTGGGTGAGGTCGCCCGCGGCCTCGAGAACATCGAGTTCGCCTGCGGCATCCCCAACCTGCTGAAGGGCGGCTACAGCGAACAGGCCTCTACAGGTGTCGACGTGTACAGCATCAAGCAGCCGCTCGGTGTGGTCGCGGGCATCACGCCGTTCAACTTCCCCGCCATGGTGCCCATGTGGATGTTCGCCAATGCGCTTGCGTGCGGCAACACCTTCGTGCTCAAGCCCAGCGAGAAAGACCCCTCGGCCAGCATGTTCATCGCCGAACTGCTGAAGCAGGCCGGCCTGCCCGACGGCACGTTCAACGTGGTCCACGGCGACAAGGTGGCGGTCGATCGCCTGCTCGAGCACCCCGACATCCAGGCCATCAGTTTCGTGGGCAGCACCCCGATCGCCCGCTACATCTACGAGACCGGCACCAAGAACGGCAAGCGGGTGCAGGCCCTCGGTGGCGCCAAGAACCACATGATGGTGCTCGCCGACGCGGATCTCGACATGGCTGCCGACGCGGCAGTGAGCGCTGCCTACGGCTCGGCCGGCGAGCGGTGCATGGCCATCAGCGTGGTGCTGGCCAGCGACGCCATCGCCGACGACTTGGTCTCCAAGATCAAGGACCGCATCCCCGCCATCAAGGTCGGCCCGGCCAGCGAAGACGGCAACGAGATGGGCCCGCTCATCACCGGCGAACACCGCGACAAGGTGAAGGGCTACGTGGCCGGCGCCGAGGCCGAAGGCGCCACCCTGGTGGTGGATGGCCGCGACGGCGCGCCCACCGGCGGGTTCTTCCTCAAGCCGAGCCTCATCGACAACGCCAAGCCAGGCATGAAGTGCTACGACGACGAGATCTTCGGGCCGGTGCTCACCGTCACTCGCATCAGCGGCTACCAGGAGGGCATCGACCTCATCAACGCCAACCAGTTCGGCAACGGCACGGCCATCTTCACTCGCGACGGCGGCGCCGCCCGCCAGTTCGAGTTCGACGTGCAGGTGGGCATGGTGGGCGTCAACGTGCCCATCCCCGTGCCCGTCAGCTACTACAGCTTCGGCGGCTGGAAGGCCAGCCTGTTCGGCGACACGCACATGTACGGTCCCGAAGGCGTCAACTTCTACACACGCACCAAGGTGGTCACCAAGCGCTGGCCCGACCCCAGCACGAGCACCGTCGACCTCGGCTTCCCGCAGAACCGGTGACCGGCATGGACTTCGGTGTCGTACTCCAAACCACTCCGCCGTCGCGGCGCGTGATCGATCTGGCGAAGCGGGCTGAGAGCTACGGCTTCGACTATGTGTGGACGTTCGACAGCCACATCCTGTGGCAGGAGCCGTACGTCATCTACAGCCAGATCCTGGCGGAAACCCGCAACGTGGTGGTCGGCCCGATGGTCACCAACCCCGCCACGCGCGACTGGACTGTCACCGCCAGCGTGTACGCAACGCTCAACGAGATGTTCGGCAACCGCACCGTGTGCGGCATCGGCCGCGGCGACTCGGCGGTACGCGTCACCAACGGCGCCCCCACCACGCTGGCCACGTTGCGCGAGAGCATCCACGTCATCCGCGAGATGGCCAACGGACGCGCCGTCGATTACAAGGGCAGCGAGTTGCGACTGCCGTGGGCGGGCAAGAGCCGCCTCGAGGTGTGGGTGGCGGCGTACGGCCCAAAGGCGTTGGCCCTCACCGGTGAGGTGGGCGACGGGTTCATCCTTCAACTCGCCGACCTGAGCATCGCCGAGTGGACCATCGGCGCCGTGCGTGAGGCCGCAGCGAAGGCTGGCCGCAACCCCGACGACATCACCATCTGCGTGGCCGCACCTGCATACGTCACCGACGGCACCGAGGCGGGGTTGGCGCACGGGCGCGAGCAGTGCCGGTGGTTCGGCGGCATGGTGGGCAACCACGTCGCCGACATCGTGGCCCGCTACGGCGACACCGCACCGGTACCTACGGCCCTCACCGACTACATCAAGGGCCGTCAGGGCTACGACTACAACGAGCACGGCCAGGCGGGTAACACCCACACCCAGTTCGTGCCCGACGAGATCGTCGACCGTTTCTGCATCGTCGGCCCGGTCGAGGCGCACGTGGAGCGCATGCGCCAACTGAAAGACCTCGGGGTGGATCAGTTCGCCATCTATCTGCAGCACGACGATAAGGACCACACCCTGCAGGCGTACGGCGAAAAGGTCATCCCCGCAGTCGCCGAGCACGTGAAGGCCAAGGCATGAGCGACACAATCGCTCGGCCCCGGAACCGGCGTCTTCGGTCCATGGCGTACGGGATGCTTGCCGCTGGCTTGGTCGTCGGCGGGTGGGAGGCGTATCGGCGCTGGTTCGGGCCGTGGCTCGGGGCTGAAGGGAACGAGGTTGGCACGGTCCTCGGATGGAAGATCCTTCCACGGACGAGTGCGAACCTCGCCATGCCCCCGGTCGAGCAGATGATCGATGAACTCACCAAACCGGAGGTGCGGGGAAGTTCCACGGCGGTGTGGCAGGCAGTGCTGGAAGCCACGCTCATGTCGCTGTGGCTCGCGTTCGCCGCCCTTGTCCTTGGGGCTGTGGTCGGCCTCGGTGTGGCAATTGCGATGAGCCGTTTCAAGATCGTGCAGCGAGGACTCATGCCCTACCTGGTCATCTCGCAGACCATTCCGCTGATTGCCCTCGCCCCGCTCACCGTCACCTGGGGTGGAGAGATCTCCTTCTTCGGTTTCGAGTGGCAAAAGTGGACCTCAGCCGTTGTTCTCGGCGCGTTTCTCTCCTTCTTCCCCCTCGCCATCGGTGCGACCAGAGGGTTCGCATCACCAACGCCAGCGGCACTCGAATTGATGGAGTCGTATGCGTCGTCGTGGTGGTCGACGTGGAGGCGACTGCGCTTGCCGTCGGCGGTTCCGTTTCTGCTGCCAGCTCTGCGCCTCGCTGGCAGTGCCGCCGTATTCGGCGTCGTGGTCTCGGAGATCAGCGTCGGATACACCGAGGGCATTGGGTACCTCACCCTGAACTACCTCGGCGAGGGTACGGCGCGCCCGGCCAAAGTGTTTTCCGCCGTGCTCGGCACGATTGCGCTCGGCCTGCTGATGGCCACTGCTGTCGGGGCACTTGATCGATTCCTCGGGCGCCGCCGCCCGACGCAGGAGCTTGTATGAGCGAACAGCAGCCCGCCGTCCACGCCGCCGACCTGGAGAAGGTCTTCAACATCGGCCGTCCCACTCAGGTGGAAGCACTCGTGGGCGTCACCCTCGACGTGCAACCTGGAGAGTTCGTCTCGCTCATCGGGCCATCGGGTTGCGGGAAGTCGACGCTCTTGCGTCTGATCGCCGATCTCCTGGAGCCGACGGCAGGTGAGCTTGCGGTGAATGGAAAGTCGGCGAGACAGGCGCGGCTCGACCAGGACTACGGCATGGCGTTCCAACAGTCGGGCCTGTTCGACTGGAGGTCGGTGGCGAAGAACATCGAGCTGCCTCTCGAACTGAAGGGCTGGGACAAGGCCAAGCGACGGGCTCGCTCGAAGGAGATGCTTGAGCTGGTCAGGCTGGGCGATCGTGGGTCATCAATGCCATGGCAACTCTCCGGGGGGCAGCAGCAACGCATCGCGATCGCTCGGGCGCTGGCCGCCCATCCTCCTCTGTTGCTCATGGATGAACCGTTCGGTGCGCTCGATGAGATGACGCGCGAACACATGCAGAGCGAGCTCCTCCGGATCTGCAGTGAGACCCATACGACGGTGGTGTTCGTCACGCACAGCATTCCGGAGGCGGTGTACCTCAGCGACCGCGTCGTGGTGATGTCCCCGGGACCCGGCCGGATCACCCAGATCATCGATGTGCGACTCGGGGATCAACGTGACGACGACACGCGGGAGGCGACGGAGTTCTACCAGAAGATCACCGAGGTACGCGAGGCCCTTCGAGGAAGCGAACTCGGGGCAGCCGCGCGGGGAATCGAAGACCGGTGAAGCGTCCCCGTGCCCTGCTTGCCGTCGTCGTGCCACCACTGGTCGTCGGGCTGGTGTTTCTGAGCCTCTGGGAACTGCTCATCAGGTGGCGCGACGTGCAGCCGTACGTGATGGTGAAGCCGTCGGCGGTGTGGTCGGCCTTGGTTGACAATGTCGGCCCGATTCGCGACGCGGCGTTCGTGACCGGCGGGAACGCGGTAGCCGGGCTCGTGCTTGGCACACTACTGGGGGTCGTGCTCGCAGTGGTGGCCTCGGCCGTGCGGCCGCTCGGCGACCTGATCAATCCGCTGGCCACCGCAGTGAACGCAGTCCCGATCGTGGTTGTGGTCGCCGTGCTCACCCGGATGTACGAAGCCGATAGCGAAACTCCTCGCCGCATCATGGCGATGCTGGTGGTGTTCTTTGTCGTGTTCGTGAACGTATTGCGCGGGCTCCGCGAAACGAACGCCACTCAGCTAGAGCTGATGAAGTCGTATGCCGCATCACCACTTCAGCAGTTCCGCACCGTTCGCCTTCCGAACGCGATGCCGTACCTCTTCACCGGCATTCGTGTGGCCGCTCCGCTCGCAGTGATCACGGCGGTTGTGGCCGAGTACTTCGGTGGCAAGAAGAACGGCCTGGGGTCGGGTATCACCTCGTTTCTCTCCACCGCGAAGAAGGATGTCGGTCTGGCGTACGTTGCAGGTGCCTCGGCGCTTGGCGTCGCCTGCTTTGCAGCAGCAGCGATCTTGGAGTTCGTCGCCGTGCCATGGCAACGGCGGCGCAGTTCCAGGTAACAAACAACACACACACAAGGGGGAGCAACGTGAACCAGCGTTCTCGAGTGAGGAAATCGTTTGCCGTGCTGGCGATCGCCGGCCTGGCGATCTCGGCGTGCGGTGACGACGAGGAGTCAGGTGGTGGCAGTGAAACCACCACAGGCGGCGCCACGGCCATCTGCGATGCCAGCAAGGGACCGGCCGAGAAGACCGAAGTGAAGCTGCAGTTGCAGTGGCTCACGCAGGCACAGTTCGCCGGGTACTACGCGGCGATCGACCAGGGTTGCTACGCCGAGCAGGGCCTCGACGTGACGATTCTCGAAGGTGCCGTCGAAATCAACCCTGTCGACGTATTGGCAAGCGGCCAGTCCGACTTCGCAATCTCGTGGGTGCCCAAGGCGCTGGCGGGGCGCGAGGCGGGCGCCAACATCGTCAACATCGCGCAGGTCTTCCAGCGCAGCGGCACGCTGCAGGTGAGCTGGAAGGACAGCGGCATCACCAGCCTTGCCGACTTCGAAGGAAAGCGCATTGGGAGCTGGGGCTTCGGCAACGAGTACGAAGTGCTCGCAGGTATGGCCAAGGCTGGCGTCGCCGTCGACCCCGAACTGTTCATCGCGCAGAACTTCGATATGTCCGGCCTGCTGGCCGGCGACATCGATGCCGCTCAAGCGATGACCTACAACGAGTACGCGCAAGTGCTGGAGGCTACGAACCCTGAGACGGGTGAGCTGTACACCGCCGACGACCTCAATGTCATTTCCTACGAGGACGAGGGCGTCGGCATGTTGCAGGACGCCATCTGGGCCGACGGCGAGCGTCTGGCGAACGACGCTGCCTACAAGGAACTGGCGATCAAGTTCGTCACAGCGTCGCTGAAGGGCTGGACCTACTGTCGCGACAACGCCGAGGCGTGCCGCGACATCGTCGTCGCGCAGGGTTCCAAGCTGGGTGCGAGCCACCAGCTGTGGCAGATGAACGAGATCAACAAGCTCATCTGGCCCGCGAGCGGAGGTGTCGGCCACATCGACCAGGCAGCGTGGGACCGTACGGTGGAGATCGCCCAAGGCACGCCGAACCTCGACGGCGCCACGGTGCTCACCCGGGCCCCCGACGCTGAAGCGTTCACGAACGAGATCGTCGATGCGGCGCTCGCCAACCTCAAGGCGGACGGTGTCGACGTCAACGGCTCCGGTTGGAGCGCGATTGAGGTGACTCTCAACCCCGGCGGTGAGTGAGCCCGACTGCTGAGACGCTGTCTCCGCAGAACGGAAGGGGGTGGGCCGGCGTGGCCCACCCCCTTCGTCGTTCGGCCCGCAATGTCATGCGTGCTTGATGGAGTGTTCGTCAGAAGTTGTAGACGAAGGAGCAGAAGGAGCCGCGGATCGGTGTGATGACCGTTCCCTGCGTCAGCCCCGTCGCCGGGTACCACGTGTCGAGGACCTTCACGAAACGTTGGATGGAGTACTGGGTGCGATTGGCCCTCGAGTAGATCTTCGCCGTCTGCCCCGCCTTGACGTTAGGGACGGTCACAGAGAACCCGGTCGTCTGTTGCTTGACGATGGATGTGCCGACCTTCGCGGTGAGAGCGCCCCATGAGAGCCCGAGGTCGGCAGAGACGGTGGTGGAGAACGACTCGGCCGTGGTGAACGTAAGGTTCGCCGTGCCGGAGTACACCTTGTGGGAGGCGAGTGCCTTCCCCGTATGGCAGATGTTCGACTCAGTGGCGCCCTTCTTCACCATCCAGCACGTGTCGAAGAGGACGACATTGCATGGGGGAACAGGGAGCGATGGCCGCGACGCGCTGGCCTCCACCGGTGATGTTGCCATCGTCGCGGATGTCGACGCAATGAGCGCGGCGAGTGCAAGTGTTCGAATGATGTTCAAGATTTCTCCTTCTGTAGTAGCTCGTCGCGAAGACGTCTCAGGACTGACCTGATGACGTGCCTTCGATCGAGGGGCCGGTCGCTTCGGCGGCTCGCCCCTCGCCGCGTCTCGGCGGCCACGACTACAGTCCGGGCCATGGGTGAAATCGTCACGTTCAAGAGCAATGGCCACACCTGCAACGGCTACATCGCCGGCTCGGGGCCGGGTGTGCTGGTCATCCAGGAGTGGTGGGGCCTCGTGCCGCACATCACGGAAGTGGTCGACCGCCTCGCCGCGGAAGGGTTCACCGCGTTGGCCCCCGACCTGTACCACGGTGAGTCGTCCACCGAGCCGGATGGTGCGGGCAAGCTGATGATGGCGCTCAACCTCGAACAGGCGGTGAAGGATCTGTCGGGCGCGGTCGACCTCCTGCAAGAACGCTCTGGCGGCGGCAAGATCGGTGTCGTCGGCTTCTGCATGGGTGGAGCGCTGGCCATCGTCGCGGCTGCCAAGCGGGGCGATGCGGTGGCGGCGTGCGCGCCGTACTACGGCGTCATCGGCTGGCCGTCGATCCAGGTCGACTACTCGGCCATCAGCGGCCGCGTGGTGGGCGAGTACGCGGAGAGCGACGACTTCGCCGGCCCGGAGGCGGTGCGGGCACAGGAAGCGGCGATGCGTGAGGCAGGGGTCGACGTGGCCATGCACATTCACGCTGGCGCCCAGCATGCGTTCTTCAACGACACCCGCCCAGACGTCTACCACGCTGCGGCTGCCTCGGAAGCCTGGGCCCGCACCCTCGACCTCTTCCGCGCCACCCTCTGACCCCCAAACCCCCAAAGTCGGCGCTGAGACCGCACC